>CAINVS010000317.1 GCA_903854205.1 uncultured Bacteroidota bacterium
AAAAAAATGCTGTAGCGCCAACAGTAAATGAATTCCTGTCTGCATATCAAAAACAAGCTGTAGCGCCAACAGTAAATGAATTCCTGTCTGTATATCAAAAACATGCTGTAGCGCCAAAGGTCAATGATTTTTTATCGACTTATCAGAAAATTCCTGTCAGACCAACTATTAATGATTTTTTATCGACCTATGTTAAAAATCCGGTCACACCGACAGTAAATACTTTTTTAGCAACTTATATCAAATATGCAGTTAATCCTGTAGCTGGTGCTAATCCACGTGAGGCTTTTGAAGAAAAAGGAAGCTTACTTCCATTGACAATGCAGCGATTGAATGCATTGAAAGACAATCCTGTAACCGGATCCTTCACACATGCGCTGCATGGCCGTGCAGGTGCAGGCAGCAGAGAATCATTTTCTCAACTGAATTCAAGTACGGGCACAACCACTACTTATAACAATTTACTATCCCCTACCATCCGTCGTTTGACAGCCCTGAGAGACAATCCAGTTTCAGGCTCTCATACGCATAACTTATATGGACGTGCAGGTATTGGCGGTTTGGGTGGATTTACTTTTGCAAGCGGAAAATTCAAAACCAATCATACAAAGTTAATTGAAGACATACGTGCCGGAGCAAGTTTCCGACCGATGGGTGCGCTGCATGGCAAAGCCGGTGCCGGTGGTTTGGGTGGATTCACCTTTACAAACGGTAAGTTCAAAACGGACCGCACCAAACAGATTGAAGATGCAAGACTGACAATGAAGTCATTCGGCGCCTTGTACGGTCGTGCAGGTATTGGCGGTGCTATACAAAATGGACGCTTCGAAACGACCAATACCACTCAATTCCGTGCATTAAGAAAATTATCCTCATTTAAACCTGTTGGTGCACTGCATGGCAAAGCCGGTGTTGGTGGTAGTATTTGGGCAAAAACAGGTAAGTTTGCTACAACACTTACTCAAACAAGATCCGGACTGCCCGGATCAAAAGGTGGCGCACTTCATGGTAGAGCTGCAATAGGTGGTGCAACCGGAGGAATAATGAGTGCCTTACAGAGTATGTTAGGTTTTGGCGGTTCAAATTGGCCAATTGCCCGTTTCCATTTTTATGTTATGATCGGTGGAACTGAACTTGGTTTTCAGGCTGTAGACGGTTTAGAGGCTTCAGTTGGTGTTATTGAATATCGTGATGGGAATTCTCCGTTTTTTGGTAAAGAGAAAATGCCTGGTTTAATAACCTATGAGAAAGTAACAATGAAAAAAGGCATGTTTACAAACGATACAAATGCAAATACTTGGTTCAAGGAAATTGCACAAGACCGAAATTATACAAAACGTCGGACAATAATTATTGCGCTAATGGATAATAATTTAGTGCCACAATTTATTTGGCGTTATGAACAGTGTTTCCTAACAAAAGTAGTTCCTACAAATATGGATGCTGAATCTGAGAATGAAGTTGCTATTGAAGAATTGGAATTTGTTGGCCGTGCTTGGTATTTGGAGACACTAGGTGGTATGATAGCTGGAGCTGCGGGTTCACTAGCAGGTGCTGCTGGAATTAGTCTAAGTTTCTAATAATTAATATGTTTAAATGCTTTTATTATGAGCTTTTTAGGTACAGGTTTAGTAGGTAATATGTTGGGAACAATGCTTGGAGGAGCATTGGATTCAGTCTTATCCGGTGATATGCTTGCAGAGAGTCCCATCCCTTCGTTTTATTTTGAAGTAGATTTTTTTGAAGTGGATAATTATTCTTCTGCATCTCTATCTCTACCGGGTGATGCACCAACAGGCTTAGCTGCTTTAGGTGCCAATCTGAGCTCTGCAGCGATGGGTATGGTTACAGGCCCTAATACTTTACAGCCAGGTGAGTATGATAAAAAATGGACAGAAAAAGCTTTTATTGAGGTCTCTGGAATTGAATTAGGAATTGAAAATGATCAAAAACAGGAAGGTGGGAATAACTTCCCAATCAATTTACCTGGAAAAATGAAAAATCAACCCGTTGTTCTTAAACGATTGGTTAGAAAAAAGACTATTAATGATAAATGGGATAAATGGGTCTTGGAATCTTTAGAATCTGCTGCATACTGGAACAGTGCAATTAAACGTAAAATTATTCAAATAAATGTAATGCATCCAAATTTAGGCGATGGAGGTAAACCTTTTATATTATCAAGTATTGAGCTATTTGATGCTTATCCGACAAAATTTGCCTACGGAACATTGAGCTCAACTTCAGAAGATTTATTGACACAGGAAATTGAGGTAACTTATAGTCAGATTAAAATTGTCAGTCCCTAAATAATATCTAAACCATGGCAGTAACAATAAAAGAACTCAATATCACCGCAAATGTAAGCGGCAGCAGCGGAACCGGCCCTGAAAAACAAGTTGCAACAGGTGGTGGTGGCGGACTCAGCAAACTGGATAAGGAAGTAATTATCCGCGAAGCGGTACGCCGCGCAATGGAAGAAATTTCCTATAAATTCGGACGATAGCATTCCGGTTTAACAACTTTAAATTTATAACCCAACAAAAATAAAATGGCAGATTCTCCGATTAAAGGTATGGGCGAAGGCTATCTATCAGTACTTGTACTGGTAGCCGGTAAAGAAATTCCCAAAACCCTTTTCCTGGTAAGTGTGGAAGTCGTAAAGGAAATCAATAAAATTCCTTATGCCAAACTCGTGCTTCACGATGGAGATACCCGTGAACAAAAATTTACAGCAAGCGAGGATCCCAATTTCGAACCGGGCAAAGAGGTCGAGATAAAAGCAGGCTATGGTCCGGGTTTAGAAGCTACAATATTTAAAGGTGTTATCGTGGAACACGGTATCCGACATTCAGCATACAGCGGATCTTCTTTAGTGCTTAAATTAAAAGATAAAGCCCTAAAACTCACTGTTGGCCGCAAAAACAAAGTCTATCTCGAGAAAAAGGATTCAGACATTATCTCAGAAGCAGTGCAAGAGAGCGGTCTAACGGCTGACGTAGAGGCTACAACTGCTAAACATAAAAAACTCATACAATATTTTTCCACCAATTGGGACTTTATACAGTCGAGAGCCGATGTAAACGGCCTTGTAACTATCATCAATGATGGTAAAATCAGCATAAAAAAACCTACGGTTTCAGCAAAATCCGAACTGATCATATCTTACGGTAAGGATCTGGTTGAAATGGATTTGAATATAGATTCTACCTATCAGTATACCGAAATAAAATCATCACATTGGGATCATGCCAAACAGGCATTGGAAAAAACTGATGGTAAAAAACCGACAGTAAACAGTCATGGTGCATTAAATAGCGGTAAAATCGGCAAAGTGATTGAGGGCAAAACGATGGTGATCACTTCACCCGAAGTAACGAAAGATGTTATTCAGGCCTGGGCCGATTCACTATATCTGCGCGGTCACCTTTCCAGAGTAAGAGGAACTATTAAGTTTTACGGCTCGACCAAGGCCGAAGTGGGCAAAACTATCGAACTTTTCGGATTGGGCAAAAACTTTGTCGGCGATGGCTATGTAAGCAGTGTACGACACACCATAGAACGCGGTCAGTGGATGACTGAAGTTGGATTGGGATTGGATCCTCAACCCTATATGGAGTCTAATCTTACGGCAAGTTCATTGCCTGCAGGCGGTACTTTACCGGCTATTCATGGTCTTCATCACGGTGTTGTTAAGGCTATTAAAGCAGACCCCGACGGAGAATTCAGAGTGCAAATCAACATTCCAATTATTGACAATATGGAAGGTGCAGGTGTTTGGGCACGAATGTCTCATTATTATGCGACAGAGGATTGCGGATTTGTTTTTTATCCTGAAGTAGGTGATGAGGTAATTGTCGGATTTTTCAATAATGACCCTTCATACCCGGTAATAATGGGCTCTTTGTACAGCAGTAAGCGCAAAATTACTACTGCAGAAAAACATGAACCTGCCGATCCCAATCAGTTCAAAGCCATTTCACTGCAAAAGGGCAAAATGCGTCTTGAATTTGACGATAAAGATTGCATTATTAAACTGATAACTCCTGAGAAAAATACCATTATCATCGATGATAAAGAAAAGATGATAACTATAGAAGATGTTTCCAATAAAAATAAAATCATTCTAAGTAAAGATGGAATACTGCTTGACTCCGGCAAAGATATTATTATGAAGGCCAAATCAAACATCAAAATGGAAGCTACCAGTAATATTGAAACCAAATCAACAGCCGACACAAAAATTGAAGCTACAGGAAACTTCTCCTTTAAAGGTATGGCCGTAAAAGGAGAGGGGAGTACAACTTTAGAACTTAAAGGCTCTGCAACTGCAAAATTGGAAGGTGGAGGTATGTGCGAAATCAAGGGTGGTTTGGTGAAAATCAACTAATCATTGAACATCGGGCATTGATCTTATAATCAAATAGCAGTTACAATCCTCAAATTTTCAAATCGCTGCGCGGAGCTCACTTCGTTCGGTTCTTCAAATTTTCAAATTGCATATATGGGAATGCCAGCTGCCCTGATGGGCGATAATCATGTTTGTCCAATGATGACTCCGGGTGTACCGCCCGTTCCGCATGTCGGCGGTCCTGTCATGGCTGTAACAGCGGTGACCGTACTCATTACAAATAAACCTGCAGCAGTAATGGGCGATATGGCAATCTGTGTCGGTCCACCGGACTCCATCATAAAAGGATCGGCAACTGTACTCATCTGCAATATGATGGCTGCCCGCGTTGGTGACAGTTGCGCACATGGTGGGGCAATTGTAGGACCCGGAGCTCCGACAGTTTTAATCGGCGGCTAAAAATATTAATAAAAGTTCTGATATTAAAAGATATTCCTATATGACAGAAGATAATAAAAAATCATTTCTCGGTACGGGTTGGAGTTTTCCTCCCCGTTTTCTCGATAGTGAGCAGGGTATTGAAATGTCCCGTGACGATGACGATATTGCAGAATCATTGCATATACTTCTGTCAACAGTTCCCGGTGAGCGACTGATGAATCCGGAATATGGTTGCGATCTGCAAAGTCAGGTATTTCAAAATATCAACAATTCTACCAAAGTAATTATTGAAGACCTTATTGCCACGGCAATTTTGTACTTCGAACCCAGGATAAGACTTATTGGTGTGAATGTAGATGACGCTGGTCAAATGTCAGGTGTTGTAAATGTCAGTATTACATATGAAGTGAAGGGAGTCAATTCCCGCCGCAATATGGTCTATCCGTTCTATCTTGCTGAAGGTACTGACCTTTAAGACGTATTCCCAAAATAACTTAGATCTTTAATTTACGATATATTACCCATGATTCGACAAAAGAACATCGGAACCATAGATTGGAATGGCGCTAATCAGGGCGAAAGAATGTTGAAAGCATTGATGCCGGAATTTGTAAAAATTGATGAGCGCAGTACCAGCGACTTTTTGGCATTTGCATCCAAATATGCAGAACTTGTCCGCTATTACGATATAAACAATTCTCATGATGGAGATTGGACAAGATTTTTAAAAAATGACCTCAGTGTTTTTATAGCCACTATAATTTCCACCGATTTGAAAAAAATTGAGCGGGAACACAGTGCTCATATTACTGAATTGGAGAATGCACCAAGGGTTGACGACAGACTTGAGGCATTGAAGAATCTTTATACTCAAGTAATGCGCATAGCCAAAATGATTAATGATTGGTATGAACATTCTTTACAAATGAACCGACTTAACCCTGGTGATACAGATGAGTTGGAAAATGAATTGGAAAATGCCATCAAACAGCAATTATCCGGTAACCTGCAGGAGATGTTAGAATATGAACGGCATTTGGGATTCCACGGTTCAGGTATGTTCAGCCGCGATGAAATTGAAGCATCATTTCACCGCATTTGGTTCCCCCGCATGCAACTGCTGAATTCACCTACAGTAGTCAAAACCATTGAGGAAGCTACTTTAAAGATTCAAGACTATACCAAAAAAATAAGAATTCAGTTTAGAACTTTTTACAGTGTAATTTCCTACATTGTTCAGATTGCACCAAAATATTTGAAAGTATCACTTACCGAAAAAGATGACCATCGACCCGATGTGGCACTTTTTATCGCATTTGTGCAGATGTTCAAACATAATCAGGATCAGCTGAATACTATTACCGGTAAACACTTAGATTTTTATTATTACGATGTACTCCGTCAGACAGAACGTACTTTCTCGCCTGATAAAGTAAATCTGTTTTTTAAAATCGGTACTCATATCGATAAACATTTTTTGCCGGAAGGTACACTGCTTAATGCAGGTATAGGTTCAGATGGACAGCCGCTACATTATTCAACGGATTACTCCATTGAACTCAATAGAGCACAGATAACATCTGCGAAAACACTATATGTCAGTAAAAACCCCAAAATTGGTATCGGCTCATCTTATCGTCTTATTACCAATTTATATGCAGCACCTATTGCCAATTCCCGCAATGGTTTGGGAGAGCGTTTCATCAATAATGAAGAGGAATGGCCAAGTTTTGGAGAAGAATTATTGGAAAAACCGGAGAGTGAAAGACAGATGACTTATGCCGAAATAGGCTGGGCTATTGCTGCTCCAATTTTGGAAATGGAAGAGGGACATCGTGTAATTACAATTAAGCTTGAATTTGAAAAGGCTTCGATGTATACACTAAACCTGTTGATAAAAGATATCAGTAAAAATCAGGATATTTCCAGAGAGGATGCTTTTTCCAAAGTGTTCCGCAATAGTCTGAATATTTATTTCAGTACGGCAGAAGGTTGGACTAAATCTTACACCTGCGAGGTTTTGCCACCTGAAGATTGGGCAGATTCAGAAATTACGATCGTAGCTACCCTGCCTTCATCTGCGCCATCAATTATTGGTTACAACAGAGAAATTTTGGGTTCCGGTTTCGAAACCACGCATCCTGTCATGAAAATTGTTCATCAAAATACCGATGTTGTTTTCTCTTATTCCTTCCTAAAGGAACTTATGCTTGAGAAAATCAATATTGATGTAACCGTTCAGGGTATCAAAAGTCTGATGTTATTCAATGAATACGGGATTTTGGAATCAAGTATACCTTTCCAGCCTTTCGGAGCAATTCCAAAACCGGGATCATATTTACTTGTAGGAAAATCAGAGCTCTTCAAAAAAGATTTGACAGACCTGAGTATAAAAGTAGAATGGCATAATTTGCCCGATAATAAAAAAGGTCTGAGAGGTTATTATAAAGAATACGGATTAAGTATTCAAAACGATAGCTATAAAGTACGTATCTCCGCACTTTCTGATGGAGAATTTTTCCCGGCACCGGAAAATAATCTGAAAGATTACAGACTGTTCCATGATGATGAGGCTGACCGTCAACGTATAGGCAACGAAACAACTTTCGATGAATTTGATATTAAAGCACTTAATATTAAGCCCGACTATAGTTTAACCTTACCCACAGTATTTAACAGTGATGTGAGAAGCGGTTATTTCAAAATTGAAATGATAACACCTTCAGTAGGCTTTGCACACGATGAGTATCCGAATATTTATTCTAAGATAATAGCATATAACGCCAATCCAAAACGGAAAGGCCCTGAGCTTCCATTGCCAAAGCAGCCTTGGACACCTGTAATGCGCAGTATTACATTGGATTATGCTGCAACTGCACAAGTAAATGTACTGTCAATAGGTACAATCAGCAGAGGTGATGCTGTTGCTGAACAACTATTTCATGTACATCCTTTTGGGATTATCCGTACTTTCCATAAAGGCCGTCCGAGTAATAGATCTTTAATTCCTGCATACGATGAGGATGCTTACCTCTATTTGGGTGTTAGTGATTTCAATCCGCCATCTACTCTTTCTATTTACTTGGAATTGAAAGAAAACCAAGATTACTTCTCCATGCTTAAAGGTAAAAGCAGTGAATCCAAAAAGGCAGAAGTGATTTGGAGTTATATGATTAATGATGAGTGGAAAGAGTTTTCTCAAAATCAAATACTCAGTGATACTACATTTTCATTAAATAACTCAGGTATAATTACTTATGATATACCAAGAGACCTAAATAATGATAATAACATCTTACCCAAAGGGCAGTTTTGGCTCAGAGCAGCTATTCGTGGAGATGCATCCAGAATGCCAAGAATCTTACACATTGCAACTCAGGCATTGAGTGCCACATGGGTCGATAACGGTAATGGTTCTAATCATCTGCAACAACCGCTTGAAGGCGGTAGCATTAAAGGCTTGGTTACAGGTATTGCTCAAATTCGTGAAGTAAATCAACCCTTTAAATCATTCGGCGGACGAACGGGCGAAGTTAAAGAGGAATTTTATACCCGTGTGAGCGAGCGTCTGCGTCATAAAGGCCGTGCCGTTGCAGCATGGGATTTTGAAAGATTGGTGTTGGAGCGCTTCCCAAATTTATTTCAGGTAAAATGTGTCACACATGTAGGCAATGATAAATTTGTCAATAAAGGTTCAGTTGTAATAGTTGTAGTACCGCGTTTCAATGCGGAAAACAATAGATTACCGATGGTAAATAATACCACTTTGGAAGCCATCAAAGAATTCTTGAAACCATTGGCATCGCCTTTTGTAAATATAGAAGTTCGTAATCCGATTTACGAAAGGGTTAAAATCAGCGCCGGAGTACAATTTGAAAAAGGTAAAAATAACGGTACCTTCCTCAAAAAACTCAATCAGGATATTATGGCCTTTATGTGCCCTTGGATGTACGGTTCTGATAAAGAATTGGAATTGGGCGGTCAGATTGCCAAAGATGTAATTTTGAGTCACATGGAAAAACGCGACTATGTTGAGTTTGTTACCAAATTCTCAGTAGTTCAGATATTCCCGACAGAGAAAGGCTTCGATGTAGGCGACTCTGCTATTGACAACTCATCTTCACCTGTTATAAAGGGCACAAAACCTTGGTCAGTACTTATTCCATTTACAAATAACCCAATTTATCTGATCGATGATCTGAGCTTCCAGTCACCTGAAAAAGCCGGAATTGATACTATGATGTTGGATGGGGACTTCGTTATGACTGAAGAAAAAGAATTCGAATAGTTTTTTTTTGCAAAGTTGTGACAAAAGCAATCGAAATTTGATAAAAATTCCGATTGCTTTTGTACTTTTGGTACTGAACAACCTTAAAATTATACCCTGAACTATATGGCCCTACTGACACGCAGTACGCTCAAAAATCTTTTTAAAAGAGGGATGGTTCCCTCTGAGGTGAACTTTGCCGACTTGATCGATTCTACCGTAAACAAAGTAGACGACGGCTTTTCACAGAGCAACACCGATGGTTTTATGTTGGCTCCGCAAGGTCCCAACAACCGCCTCATGAGTTTTTATGAAAGTATCCGCGACCCAAATGCGGCATTTTCACTTTCTATGAATCCAAGCCCGCACAGTTCGGGTCTGAGTTTTAATGATGACGAAAGCAACAGCATGCTCTTCCTGCGTAAAGGAGGAAATGTTGGAATAGGGACCACACTTCCAAATTTCAAATTGGAAGTAAACGGTATGGCAGGTATGGCCGGCCGTGTAGGTACCTTTGTTGTAGGTGAAATACCTGCCGATGGACGTTGGCATGCTATCATTACAGATCTAGAGGGGGTACAGGCTTTCGAAATTATGGCACATGCGGGAGGTCGCACAGGTCGTGGTAAATATGCATTGAGTCATGCTATTGCACTGTCAACTTATGGAAAAGGATCTATTCGCCATGTAAAAGCAAGCTATGGCTTCTTTTGGCGTAAAATCAGCTTCCGTTGGGTCGGAACTGAAACCAATTTCCGATTGGAGGCTAAAACAGCCGCTAATTTCGGATTTCTCGATAATGAAGAAAAACGTCATGCATTGTTGCGTTTCTGGGTAGCAAAACTTTGGGATGATAATACCATGCTGCCAAAAGGGATGTCAACGGCTATAGTACCCAAAGAAGAAAAGCCAAAAGTAAATAATTCAAAAAAATAAGTCACTAAAACCTCGAGGCAATTATTGTTTCAAGGTTTTTTAGAATAGATTGAATATATGAATAATGAACAATTTCTGAAGGAAGAATTTCCTGCCATTCTGGAAAAATTGGCAGCCGAAGATCAGCCTGTTTGGGGTAAAATGTCTGCGCAACAAATGGTTGAGCATTTAAGTGGAGTTATCCTTATTTCCAACGGGCGCTTTGAGGCACCTGCTATGTACGAAGAAGAAAAGCTTAAACGCAATTATTCCTTTATCATTGAAGCCAAAAATCGTTTGAAACGCAATACCAAAGCGCCTATCCTTCCTGCTGAACCCATGCCGCTCCGTTTTGCTTCTTTAGCTGAGGCTAAAGAAAAATTGCTGCAAACTGTTAATAGTTTTTTTGCATATTATAATGCAAATCCTGAAGCCAAGCAAATGCACCCTGCTTTCGGAATGCTAAATTTTGAGGAATGGACTTATTTTCATACTATTCATTCACAATATCACCTCGAACAGTTTAAATTGTATGAAGGTGGAGCTTCTGTTTAATACCAGTGTACGATTCAAGCAACGCTGCCGCGGGTTTTTTTACTTTTGGCTGTCTTCGACGATTTTTATTTATGTTTTTTAGATTGTTTCAAAATCGATAATTAGGAATGAAACTAGTTTACTATTTATCTAATTGCAACACTACCATGGTATAGATTGAAAATATTATCATTTTTAATGATGATCTATTAAAAAAGCAAATGGCTAAAATTGCAATCATAATACATTACATAGGTAAGTTGCCTGAATTTTTCGGGCTTTTTGCTCATTCCTGTTCCTACATTCCGAATATTGATTTCCTGGTTATTACAGATGCCAAAAAACCTGAGCAGCTCCCAAGCAATATTAAGTTTATAGAACTTAATCTCACGGATTTTAAAAAGTTAGTAGAAGCTAAAACAGAAATTATCTCAAAGGTAAATACAGGATATAAACTTTGCGATTTTAGACCGTTTTATGGGTTGCTTTTCAAGGAATATATTGAAGGCTACGATTTTTGGGGACATTGCGATATGGATCTGATTCTGTCCAATGTATTCAATTTTCTGCCGAAAGAAGCCATGGAAAGTGATATTGTTTCCATGAAAAAAGAATGGATTTCGGGGTCATTTGCACTTTACCGCAATATTGAAGCAGTTAATTCACTTTACCTGCAAAGCAAAGATTGGAAACAAATCCTTGAGGATGAAAAATACTATCGATTCGACGAATGTGGAACCATGATGGAAGGAGAAGCAATGGCTTATCATTACATACAAAACGGAAAACCGATACTTGATCTCGATAGCGAAGTGGAGAGCATAACACATATCGTAGAGAAAATCAAAGTGAAAATACTTGATTTACCTATCCGAATTTATCAGAAAACTTGTATTAAAGAAAGTCTTTCTCCCGACATGCTGTTGAAATATGATAAAGGAGAAATTACAATGGTCGAATCTGCCACAAAAAATCACCCTATTGGCAGCAAATACCTGCATTACCACTATATTACCGAAAAGAAAAATCTTTGGTTTCGTTTCCCAAATTGGGCGCAAATTCCCGATGTTTTCTATATTGATGATACAGGATTTTATAGAGAGGAGGAATTGTCGAAAAGGGCTCAAATTCGCAGCAAAAGAAAAATGGAAGGTAACCTGAAATACTGGACAAGGGTATTTCCCAAAAAAGTATTTAAAAAACTCTTAGGTAAATAAAAAAAACCTCGAAAGCATAGTCTTTCGAGGTTTTTTTGAAGTATATAGATTACTTTACCCTTTTCAAAGTATAGATATTGGAACCTATATTGGGCAGGTCAATGACAAGTTGATCATCTTTTAATGATTTAATTGTGATGCGAGTTAAGACCTTTTCCTCTGCATTTACCAATTCAATTGTATTGCCAAAGGGGCGGAATCTTCCTTTTTCATTTAACGAGCCTATTCTGCAAGTCATGGTCTTATCTTCATTGAAGGTGAATTCAATGTTTTCGGAACTCCAGGAACCATAAAGGTCTTTCATTTCAAAATTATTGCAGGAACTTAGCAGTGTGATAAAGAAGAAAAGAATAAGTACATTTTTCATTGGATTTTATTTAGACAGTTTCGCACAAAACATGTATCAGCTTGTCGAAAGGATAGGCTTTTTCAAAAAGATGGTCGTTATAATGTGTCGCACTCAGTTTTAATGAGGACAATTTATTATTAATAATGCAAAGTGACACCATAAGGTTACCAAATTTTTGATCCATTTTTTCTCCGCTTTCCAAACCGGTCTGTCTTGGGGGTTTGAGATAATGACGTTGTACCGATTCTGTTTGGCTGCCTTTTTTTGTGTTTTTAATATCCGAAACCTGCACCCAATAGTCTTCCCGGTTTTTAATGCTATTTTTCATGTAGTCGAAAAGGCATAGAAAATCCTGTTCATGCCATCGGCCTTCATCAAATTTAACAATAAAACCATTCACAGAGGGAATCATTAAAAACATGACTGCAGGGTCGCAACAACCTGTATTTTGATAACAGAGGTACTGATCCTTTAGCCAGCTTAAAAAACTGTTCTTGGCAGAAGAATTATTCCAAAGCGTATAGTATTGATTTTCAGATTCATTTCGCTGAATAATCTCATGTGCCAATAGCTCTTCTTCCTCCGAGATCTCCATCTTCGGACAGTTAGTTTTTGGTACTTGTTGCGGAATTATGATTTTTTTTATTTGTGTCCAAATGCTCATAAATGTCCAAACTGATCTAATGCTTTGATTATTCAAATTGATTTTGTCTTTTTTTCTAAGGATACTTTTTTTTAATGGCAATTCTGATGATTTGGTTGTAAATTTACATTCGAAAAGATCAAACAAATATTAAAACAAAGAAGAGACAATTTAGTTCTTTATTTTTTGCAGCTAAATCCCTGAAAGGAAAATGAGTCAAGATTATTTAAAGGGTTTGAATCCCGTCCAATATAAAGCCGTTACACATATCAATGGTCCGGTACTGGTTATTGCAGGTCCCGGATCGGGTAAAACAAGAGTGTTGACACTGCGTGTTGCTCATTTGGTACAGTCCGGAATTGCTCCTTGGGAAATTTTGGCATTGACCTTTACCAACAAGGCGGCAAAAGAAATGAAGGAACGTATCAGTAAAGTTGCGGGAGACAAGGCCAACCAAATTTGGGCAGGTACCTTTCACTCAATCTTTGCCCGCGTACTCAGAGCAGAGGCTACAAAAATCGGTTTCCCCTCAGATTTTTCAATCTACGACCCCACAGATGTCAAAAGTGCTATCACAGAAATAGTGAAAGGACAAGGTTTTGATACCAAAACCTATGTTGCAAATGATATTTATCGTAAAATCTCCATGGCTAAAAACAACTTGGTATCCCCCAAGGATTATGCCATCGACGGAGAAAGAATTCTTGAAGACAAACAGGCTAATATGCCTTATGTTTACAAGATCTATGATTTATATATGAAAAAATTGCAACGTTCCGGTGCCATGGATTTTGACGATCTGCTCTATCAGATGCACCGTTTACTGAAAGAGAATCCGGAAAATGTGTTGGAAAAATATAGAAAAAAGTTTAAATATGTCCTGGTAGATGAGTTTCAGGATACCAACTCACTTCAATCGGGTATCATACAAATGCTGGTTCGATACCCCGGCAGTCCTGAAAATATCTGCGTTGTGGGCGATGATGCGCAAAGTATCTATGCTTTTCGCGGTGCCACCATTCAGAATATTTTGGATTTTGAAAAGGATTATCCAAATCTTACTGTTTATAAATTGGAGCAAAACTACCGCTCTACCAGTTATATTGTACAGGCAGCGAATGATGTGATTGCGCATAACAGCCGTCAGATCCGGAAAAAAATATTTACCGAAAAAGGGGAGGGGGAGCCAATCCGCATTATCCGGGCTGTTACCGACAATGAAGAAGCCCGCCTTGTAGCCGCCTTGATTGCAGAAATGAAAATGCGTTACCACCTGCGCAACGAAGAATTTGCTATCCTGTACCGCATAAATGCACAGTCCCGTATTTTTGAGGAGCAACTCAAAAGTCACCGTATTGCCTACCGGATTTACGGCGGATTGTCTTTCTACGAAAGAAAGGAAGTGAAAGATGTCATCAGCTATCTGCGGGTAATAGCCAACCCCAAGGATGAGGAGGCGCTGAGACGCATTGTAAACTACCCGACACGGGGTATCGGAGAAACCTCACTGGCCAAACTTTCACTGGCAGCAGAGGCCAATGCAGTGCCTCTTTGGGAAATACTGCGGCATGCCCCACAATACGACAATACAATTACTGCCCGGGCAGCAAGGGCCATTCAGGAATTTGTTATGCTCATTGAAGCATTTCAGCGCTGGGCCGGTAATGATGATGCCTATGAATTGGCTAAGCGTATTGTAAAAATGGCAGCTATCATGGAGGATCTTGAAAAAGACAAAACTCCGGAAGGGCAGGGGCGTATTGAAAACGTACAGGAACTGTTGGATGGTATCAAATCTTTTGTGGAAGAAGATACCCTGGAGGAGTTTCAGACCGAGGTGTTGGATAAATCGCTGAGCAGCTATCTGCAAAATATTGCATTGGTAACCGATAATGACAAGGAAACAGATGACAATGACCGGGTGAAACTCATGTCAGTTCACTCAGCCAAGGGATTGGAATTCAAAGCAGTCATCATCACCGGTATGGAAGAGAATCTCTTTCCTTCGCTCATGGCGCTCAAATCAAAAGATACCCTTTCCGCAATTGATGAAGAGCGACGACTGTTCTATGTGGCTATTACCCGAGCGGAGCATTATCTGGCACTTTCCTATGCTTCGAGCCGTTACCGATTCGGAAAAATGCAGTACAATAATTCCAGCCGTTTTTTGGAGGAGATTTCACCGGAATGCCTCGATGTACAGCAGATGGGCGAAAGGTCTAAAGTAAGCGGTGTAAAACTTAATAAGATTCCCTCGTCAAAACCTATTGCTAAAACAGAGCACCCGAATTTGGCCAACTTCAAACCAAGCCCGACAAATCTTATTGTGAATGGGTCAAAAGTGCTTCATGAACGCTTCGGTGAAGGAAAAGTAGTAGCTATTGAGGGCGCAGTAGGAAATAAAATCGCCACCATCTTTTTTGGCAGCGAAGTCGGTGAAAAACGTATTATGCTGAAATTTGCAAAACTGCAGATACTGTCTTAGAGCGTCAGATTGGCAGGAACCAGATGTCAGATTTGTACTGAGTAGAGAGTAGAGTGTAGAGGGTATAACGCAGGTTAAAACCCGCGCTACTACGGTATTTACTTCGCCCTTTTTTATCATCCGCACTTGTCTCGCCACTTGTGACAAGATCACCATCCCGATTAATCGGGACATCATTTTTTACTGCAGTTTGGACCTTTAGTCTCTTTTCGCAAATCTCTGCGGTTAAATTTTGATCAGGCATAACTCAGGTTAAAACCCACAAATCCAGAAGACTACGAGCCATCCTTTGTCATTTTTTAGAATCCGCACATCCGCACATCACCACATCATTAATCTTCTATTCAAAAATCTCTTCATAAAGACTTTCCACATCATCCGGCGAGTTAAGCAACTCAGAAATAAAATTGAGCATCTGTTTGTAATGCTGTTCCGTTTCTACCCAAAGCACACACTCCTTTTCCACAGATTTACTGTGAATGTTTGAAGCAAGATCTGCCTTAATATCCTGCACATATCGCGTGATAATGGCTTCCCATGCACAACCGTTTATACCTTCATAATCTTCCAGTTTTGGAAATGAAATTTGGAATGCGGGCGTTTTTTTGCCTTTGTAAACAACTTCTTCTGCGCTAAGGAAGATAGGGTCGTAGTTATCATCTTCCCAGTACCCATCATCTGCAAGGATCTTAGTAAGGTTTTTTGGTATTGAAAAATGTGTTAATGATTTCATGATTTTCGTTTTTTTATTTTCGCAAAAGTAAATCATTCCTTAAAATTACAAAGGACTGATCGGGTTTTCTTTGTAAATTTTAATAATAAACCTTATTTTTAGCAAAATTATATGAAATATGAAAATTGCAATCGTCGTAATTACCCTTTCCTTTATGTTGGTATCATTTATGATTGTCACGATAATGAGAGCACTGAAAAGAACCTATAATAGAGCTAATGAAAAATTTTCAGATAGGGAATTACTTCAATTATTTGTAGAACAGGGCAATATCCTTTCTCCCAAACAGATTTCTAAATTGTCACCGCTCAGCAGTACTGAGGCTATGATTCGTCTGCAAACTTGGTCGAACAACGGAGCAATGCGAACATTATATTCCGATGCCGGTGAGACACTTTATCAGTTAAAACATAAAATGCCTTCGCAAAAACATATTTTCGATATCCGCCAGTATTCCGATGCCAAAATAATGGAAATTACGCTCAATCATATTACCGGTGTCGAACTGTCGCCTGCACATTTTACATGGCTTTTTGGTCTTAATATACAGGATGCCCGAAAAGTTTTGAAAAGGTTGGTAGCAGCAGGAATGGTAAAAACCCATTTTGACGGCAACTTTCAACGCAGTTATATTTCTTCTGTAAATCCAAATGAATTGGGCAATAAAATTACATTGCCAAAAAATGCCGAAAATGATGGCAGGATTGCCATCAAAGATGCCGATTTACTCAAATTAGCTATTAATAATGAAGGACGTTTGACCCCTACTCTGGTATGTGTCGAAAAGCAGGTATCTCTGGATGAGGCGCAGGAACTTATTGATAAACTCTATGAAAAAGGTGCTTTTAATATTGAGGTAGACGAAAATGACGGCACTATTGAATATATATTGAGAGATACCAAGCTGTATAAAAAGTAAAAAATGATCTAAAGTATTTTCGAAAGATGTTGCTCCTATTTAATTGTAGAAGCAGCATCTTTTAGTTTAAGGCCAATATTTTGTTCCTTAATTATTTAACACAGAATATAGCGATGATTTTGTCATAGAATTGAAATTCTATTCACTTCGGGTTCGCTTAGCGGCCTCCGGGTCATGATGAACTCTGGGTTATAGCAATTCCTGCAAAAAAAGTCAAGCCATGGTTCCCGTTATCAAAATGAACATATAAGGGCGCGGTGCAGATTTTTTAATTCGAACGCCATTCTTACTTATCGAACTGAGCCCTTTTGTTTACTTCCGCCATTGTCAGCGTTTTTTCGATTCTTTTTAGGCGGGTAGCCGCTGTTTTTGCGCTGATAATCCACCAATAAATACCTTTTTTTATCGAATTGGAAAAATTACTGAAGTTTTCCAATGCCTTTTTGTTTTCTTTCAATGCAGTTTCCAACTCTTCTGGCATGATGAGGGCTTCTACAGAATCCAATATTTCCCACATACCGTTTTCTTTGGCAATGTTGATACATGCCAGACCTGCGGGAGTCATCAGCCCCTCTTTTTGGAGTTTTTCCACTCGCTGTTTATTCAATTTTGACCAGGTACTTCCTTTTTTTCGCGGTGTAAACAGTTGAAAGGAGCGTTCTTCGTCTATAGTTTTTACCGTGCTGTCTATCCAACCGAAACATAGGGCTTCTTCAACTGCATCGCTATAGGCTACCCTTAGCTTTCCGCTTGCTTTTTTATAATAAACCAACCAAATTCCGGGAGAAGATTTATGGTTTTCACTCAGCCAGTCCCGCCAGCTTTGGCGGTCTGGAACATAGACCTGTTCAAGTTCGTGCAATTTTTTTGCCACAGCTGAATCAATCTTTAAGCTTTGATTTCAACTCCTTTTCCAATACGCTGTATTGATTGAAATTGGTGCTTTTGAAAGCTTTTTTTAGCTTTTTGCGGGTTCTTTTTTCGCTGCCCTTTTTGTAATTATTATATGATTCTGATATTCTATAATTGTAAACCTGTTCCGATTCCTGATAAGGCTTATCGATTGGGAGATTTTTTGAAGCAGCCGCAAAGAGTTCCTCTATAACCAATTTAGCTTTAAAGTCTCGATTTGCCGGGTTTTTAAGATAATTGATCATTGTCAACTGATCCCAAAGTCTTACTTTATTAAACTCGGGGCGCTTACTGTAAATCTCCTCTATTAGCGACCTTTCGTCAAAAATATTCAGTCCCGAGAAAAAAAGTTCAGACCAGGCCAGGCCCAACAGTTTATCCCGCCCCATATACATGGAACGGTTTTTATCAAATTTTTTAAAAATGCGTTTTCCGGAGCCGCTGAGCGGGATGGTATTGTTCCAATATTTTGAAGGGTACCAAAATTCAACCTTAAGATCCTCTGTTTGCTTTTTTGTCAAAACTTCGGCTTTTTCCAGCAGATAAAAAGCAAAATCATTACAGTTATAACCGTTTACAGACTGCGCAGCCTCATGTTCAAAACCGGATTGTTCGGGGCGATTCACTTTGTTGGCCAAAAAACCATAACCTTTTTTAAAGCCGGGATATTCCATGATTGCCTGCACTGCGTTCAATGCCTGTTCGTCGCTCAGATAAAAACCGGCGCCATACTCTGCATTGCCCATTCTCACGGCATTTGAAAATACATCCAATTCGCCGCTGATTGTTCCGTTTTCAAAAACGGTTTGATTGCATAGTCCTGAAACACCGTCAAGAATAAAATCGCGAAAATTGGCCTGACCACTCCAGGCAGTGAAAATATCAGTTTCACGGTCTTTGAACATATAGACTTTTTCAGGAAGCAAACTGCGCTTTATTCCATGTTTTTCATAGAAACTGCTGTCCAAATGAATCCAAACCATAAAATGACCCTCAGTGCTGCGTTCGCCGTATTTTTTTACTGACTTTTTCTTGGTGCCGCTGTAGGTGGCGTGCTGCTGAAAAATTACCTCTATGGGACTGAGCATTTCAGGCACAGTCTTTTCCAGGGTCAACGGCGCATAGGAATCCCAAATATATATTGCCAACCAGTTTTTGGATACCGGATGGAGAGATTGTGCAAAGCTGTTATTGTTAAAAAAAAACAATAATAGTATAACCGGTAAACACTTCATGATTACTAATTTTAGATTTTCACCCAAGTTTTATCGCTGTCTTTTGACAGATAAGTCCAGGTAGGTTTTTCATCTTTCCATTCAAAATCGGGTGTACCGCTTCTCAATTCGTACTTAAGAATTTCAATGATATCACCCAAGTTTTCTTCATAGCGCTGACGCGCTTTCAGGTAATGCTCTACATGAAAACTGTGCGAGTACTCTTCGTACCCCGTATAAATATTTTTCGAGCAGTGTTATCGTTTCGTCTGAACCTACTGCAATAACTGAAGTTTGTCCGCCCCCGCCCCATTCCTGCTGATAATCCAAACGCAGTTTCACCATAGTATCAGTCAATATTGGGTTGAAAATAAAGTTTAATATTTGTCAAATCTGTACAGCAAAGCTGATGATAACCTTCCCGCAATAGAAAGCAACCATTATCGATGTTTAAGATAGGAAATTTATCCAAATTGTCAAAGCGTTCCCGAATTGCATCTTCGGTCTGCGGGGTATGTCCGTGTACAACCTTTCTGCCCTGTAGCCAGGACAATACGCCGGACTGTTCCTCCCATTTCCTGATCCAAAGCATAGGTTTTCGGTCTTCCAAGGGATTGTCCTCCGACATTTTAAAGCCGGCGTGTACAAACAGCTGATCTCCCCTATCGAAATAATAGGAGAGATTGCTTAGGAAATTGTAGTATTTATCGGGAATTTCAGAAAAAACCTCTGTATTGAATTCCTGCATGACTTCGCGGCCGCCATTGCGAAGCCAGATTGCGGCGTATTCATGACTCTGCGGTGCTTCCAGCATCATCTGTTCGTGATTGCCGCGCAGGCAGTGCAGCTGATATCCATCCTGCCGAAGTTGCAGGATTTTGTCCAAAACGGCTTTGCTGCTTGGTCCGCGATCTATATAATCGCCAAGCAGATAAAGCTCATCTTCTTTAGTGAGTGATATTTTATCAAGCAGGTCTGTGAAGGTATTGGCACAGCCGTGTATATCGGAAATGGCTAAAAGACGGGACAAGTTATTTTTTTAGAAAGGATTAAGCGAGATTTCCATTACATACTCCACAGTTACTTCTGCTACTTCAGCAATTTCTTCGATGCTGAGCTTACCTTTTTTTAGGAGCGCTTTAATCATTTTATTTTTGATTTTTATCTCGCCTTTTGCTTCACCTTTTGCTTCACCTATAGCTTCACCTTTTGCTTCACCTTTTGCTTCGCCCTCTAAGAAGCCTTTTTTGAAGCGGATGTCATCTTTAATATCTAAATTGAGTATCATAACTTTATTGATTAGGGATTCAACAATTGAGTCTAAATTACGCAGTTTGGATAAGATTTCCAACTGATTTACAGTTTTTTGTTTTTCTCTCAGACTGATATCCAATTCTGAAATCCTGCTGATGATATTTTTAACAACTTTCTCAGGATCAAGATTCCCAAAATTACATAAAATAGACAGAATTATCTCTTCCGGTATTTTGGAGTTCATGTATTCATCCAAAGGAATACTTTGAATACTTAGCAGTTCAAATTTATAGCTCAAATTATTATAATCCAGACTATTTTTCATCTTTGATATACCCGGCCCCAAGTAAAACACCTGTTGCAATATAGGTATTTGAAACTTTCTTGCCAACAGTGCATGGTATTCAAACATCCGAAGCTGCATCTGAGGGTCATCGGTAGATTGGAATTCGATATGCAAAATGAAATCTCTGAAGGATTCGCTGTGTCTGACTCTTTTCAGAAAATCGGGAAATCGTTCTATTGTACGATGTAGATTGGTGCTAATGTCTTCAAAATCATTGCTTTCAATATGAAGCAGTTTTTTCGTTAACGGAATAAAGACGGCCTCAATATTTTCCTTAATAATCTTGTCATATTCATTTGCCATGGGTAGGGATTTTCTGCAAGTATAATCCCTTTTTGGCAAAAGCGCAAGTATAAAAACAAAATGTTTGAAATTAATCGTTTGATTATTTTGTCTTTGCAGTATAAGCTTTCTCCAATGTGCCCAAAAATACTGAGACCGGCTGAGCTCCGGAAACTGCATATTTATTGTCAAAAACAAAGAATGGTACACCCTGCACACCTACCTGTCCTGCTTCAAAAATATCTCTTTTTACCTCGTCGCTGAATTGATCACTTTCAATGACTGATTTCAGTGCTGTCTGCTCCAATCCAATTTCCTGACCAATTTTCAGTAGTGTAGCGGCATCACACATATCTTCTCCCTCTATGAAATAGGCTTTGAAAAAGCGTTCTTCAGCGGCATCGCCCAAACCCTTGGTTTTGGCAAACTGTATCACCCTGTGGGCATCGAAGGAATTGGAAACTACTGCTTTGTCAAAATTGTAGTCCAATCCTGCAGCTTTGGCCATTTGCAGTACCTGTCCGTGCATGGCTTTAGACTTTTCCAGGCTCATACCCTTGCGATCTGCCAGATATTCAAACACACTCATTTTACTGGATGGTTTTGGCAAACTAGGATCGAGCTGAAAACTTTTCCATTCTATTTCAATATTTTCTGCCCCTTCAAACTGCGACAAAGCCGCTTCAAAATGTCTTTTGCCGATATAACAGAATGGACACATGATGTCCGACCAGATTTCTACTTTCATTTTTTTTGATTTTTGATTTATTTCAATAGTGTCTGTTTCCGACTGCGACAGCAAAGGATTTGCCGTAAACAGTACTGATAAAGACAGAAAAAAAAGTAATTTGTTCATAAAACAGTTGTTCTGTAATTTATAATTAACACTGATATTTTTTGCTGAATACAAACTCAATTGCTTTGTCCGCAGTTTGCATCCCTTTGTATTCAAATAATTGCTTATTGATAGTATTATGACCTCCCATTCCAAACAAAAAAGTAATCGTATTTCTGTAATTCAGGTCTTTTTGACTCAATTCCTGTAATAAGTCATCAAAGAAATATTCGGAGTCCAACAGGATTTCTCTATTTTTGGATAAATTGTCCAATGACAAATTTTCAAAAAACCAACTTTCGATAAAATCTTCATCATAACGCCCCAGTCCGGCATCTTTACCAAAAAAGGAAGTACTTGGGGACTGCCTGTAATTGATGTCCAAATATTTTCCGTAAAATTCATCCTTATCCTTAAAGCTGCCTAGCCAAACACAAACAATTTTTTCTTTCATTTTAATGTGTGATTTTATAAACAGACCCATGGTTTTAAAAACCTAAATTATTGTAATATTGTTTTTAGGCCTAATTATTATATTGTAATATGGAAATTAGGCGTAATAATTGTATTTAGCTTTTAATACTAAGCATTAATAAATGACCAATAATTTTTCATGTTGATAATTTCTGTCGTATTATTGGGATAGGCATCCTGAAAAGACTGCGGAAATCTGACTTTTTCTTCTTTCCATTTTAGCTCATAAGCATGTAAAATCCCATCATTTTCTTCAATATAATCAACCTCTGCCTGATCATGTGTGCGCCAAAAATAACAGCTTGGCGTATTATTTTCATAATGATTCATTTTGAAGCGCTCTGACAACAAATAATTTTCCCAAAGCGCCCCTTTATCAAATCGGAGCTCCGGAGTCATGAAATTATTCAACAGCACATTTCTGATACCATTGTCATAAAAATAGTATTTTTTACCTTTTTTCAATTCATTTCGGAGATTCCTGCTCAGTGCAGGTAATTTGTAGATGACATAAGCTTTCTCCAGCAGGTCGAGATATTTTTCAACGGTGACAGGATTAATATTGCCAATTGTTTTTGCCAGTTCCTGATAGTTCACTTCATTACCCACCTGAAAAGCCAGAGCCAGCAGTAGTTTTTCAATATGCCCCGATTTTCTGATACCATCCAGCTGAAGAATATCTTTATAAAGATAGCTGTTGGCAATTTCCTGTAACACTTCTTTTTCTTTTCCCTGATTATTTATGACATCCGGATAAGAACCAAATACCAATCGGGCTTCCAACAATCTTTTTGCTTCGATCAGAGAGCTGCTTTCCGCAATTTCCTGAAAACTGATCGGATAAAGATGAAAAACCCTTTTTCTTCCGGTCAGTGGTTCCTGCGTACTGTTATTTAGATCAAAGGCTGAGGATCCCGTAGCAATGATTTGTAATTCAGGTTTGGTATCGTAAAGTAATTTTAGTTTTTTGCCGATATCCGGAATTTGCTGCGCTTCGTCTATGACAGCCAGTCGGGTGTCCCGACCAATCATCTGCAATAGTGCCGTACTCGTTTGTGCATTTTTGAATTCCTCATAAATATCTGCTTCATCTGCATTGAACCAGATAGAAGGCAGGTCAGTTTGTTGTATCAGTTCTTTCAGCAGGGTGGTTTTCCCTACCTGTCTTGCTCCCAGAAGCAGTATCACTTTGCCTTTAAAGCATTGCGCTATTATGTTTTTCAGTTGTTTTCGTTCAATCATATCCCATATTTTTTTACAATAATAAGGTTTTTAGGCGTAAAAACAATATTATAATATGAAAATTAGGCGTAAAAACTGTATTTAGTTTAAAATGCTGAACATTGATAAATGACCGACTTTTTATATTTACTGCAACATTCCCAATTATAGAACTCAGTCTGTTCGATTCTCAAATTAAAGAGCTCTCTCAGTTTGGTTCTAAAACCTAAAATTTTCAAATTATTATGGTATTCTCCCTACCGGATACCTATTATGTGTATTCTCATAATAAGGCGATAATTTATAAATAAAATACAGCTGCTCCCAATGGTCTTTGGCAAATTCCGGATCCTCTTTTTTCTTACGCTCAAAGGCGTTACGAATATATTGGTCATTTTTCAGAAGCTCCTTGGCCAATTGCTCGAAGGAGAAGGAAGAGAACCATTCTTTCTGCTGCAGAATGCCGTCGAAGAAGTTCCATGCAAAGAAAGAGTCATTCCCTTGTGGTTCCAGTGTTTCGATGAGATAGCGGTTGCCTGCCTGATTAGTCTCTGCAACATAGTCGCCCTTGTAGAATTTAATGGGCATATACTCCTTGCGGACTTTTACATTATAATGTAAATAATGCCCCTCATAAGGATTTTTGACGGTCTCGAAACTTTCGATAAAGTACATTTCAACGGCAATTGTTGTATCTTTTTCCAAACGGCTCAAAATAATTTTATTCATCATTAAGCGTTCCACGACATCATGCCAGGATTGCGGAATGATGTAGGAAGAGGGTTTCTGTATAGTAACAGTTGGTTTATAACGGTTATAATAAGGGATTTTTTTGGTGTATGGACGGCTATGATCGTATATCATGTGTTCTGTGTCCTTGCCAAAGGTACTTTTCTCGAATTTTGTTTCATAGCCCTTAAATTCGATCTGTTCAACATTTGTAGTGTCCAATTCCCAATTCAGGGCAAAAATTCTAATGTTTTTAATATCATCCAATGCCTTTTCACGGGCAGTAACAATGGCATTTTTTTCAGATACCATCAGGCTGAGGGTGCTAAGCAGAAACTGATAGGTAGCCTCTACCCTTTCTGGAAAGGACTTATATTTCAGCGTCTCGGTCACAAAACCCAGACTGCCGAAAAGCGTGCTGTAGCCGGTACTGTAGCGTGGCGTCTCCAAAAAGTCGATCAATCCGCTTTCGGGAGTCTGTCCGCGGAAGTTGACATAAGGGATCATTTCAAATTTTCGATCTTTCATATCGGCATAGAGCTTTGGCAGGTAGCTTTTGCGCTGATATTCGGCCAGATAGCGGTTTTGCTTATCGAGCTGCGAAGTAATCAGAGTCATCACATACTGAAAATCGGAACCGTTGGTATCGTGTGTATCAATAAAAACATCGGGCAGCCAGGCCTGATAGGCATTGACAAAGGCTTCTGTATTTCGGGTATCTGTTTTGATAAAATCCCTGTTCAGGTCGCGATTCTGCGCATTGCCGCGGAAACCGTATTCTGTGGGGCCGTTCTGATTGGCACGGCTGCAACAGCTGCGGTTCAATCCCCCGTCCACATTGTAGAAGGGTATGATGCAGACAACAACATTTTTCAGCTTTTTTTTGTATTCCGACAGGGTCAGCAGCTGTTGTGCAAATTTGACCGAAGCATCCACGCCGGGGGGTTCGCCGGCATGAATTCCGTTATTGACAAAAAGCACCAATTTGCCCTTTTGTCGGGCAATTGCAGGATCAAAATTACCGTCTTCTGAAATGATAAATAAATGTATAGGTCTGCCAATGTCGGACATGCCTACTTCCTGTAGCTTACAGAGCTTTGGATAAGCATCTTCCAGTGTTTTATATGCCTTGGTGGCTTCATCTACTGTGAAAGTTTCATTGTTCTGGTATTTGAAAGTTATAGGCTGAGACTTTAGCAGATTCGTGAAAATCAGAAGGTAAAGCGTGGAAAGTAGAAGGTATTTTTTCATTGCTGCGTTGTGGTTTGCTGTACTGATAAAGATAGTATATTTTTGAAAAAGCACTGATTTATGCTCCACGAATTGTGAAATGAAAAGCCCAAGATAAATTATGGTTGTTAAAATTGCCAGCAAAATACAAACTCCTATCAGAAAATTATATTCCAGCATCTCCTCATATACAATACATTATTTCTATATAAAATATTTTTAACAAATCATTAATAAGCTTTTTTTATCAGTATGAAATATTTTGGCACGGCGATTGGCTAAGTAGTATTAAAGACGAAATGTTCACAAGGAATTTAGGTTCAACCTGACAAATTTCAGAACCTGACTAAATTCCATAAATCATAAAATTATTGTATAACAATTACAATTCCCAAGCACTATGAAAAGATTCCTATTGATGCTTGCCTTCATGGCAGGCCTGACCACCCTTTGGGCACAGGGAAATGAGCGCAAATGCGCAGCCCCAATGGACGATTTTTATTTTCGCCGTGCTATGGCCGGTTTCGCCCATCAGTATGAAGGTCCTAACAGAGATCGCGAGATCAGAACCTTCACAGCTGCAAATTGTCTGAATACTGCACAGACCCGCAGATTGGCCGCACTTTACTCCAATGAATTCCGCCGCTTTGATTATGTTACTTATGCTGCAGATTTTGTAATTGACTACAACAATTACAGCAGCATGGCCGATCTTTTCCACAATCCTGCATTACAGCATGATTTCCTGGATTATATAGGTTATAACAGTGGCCCTGCATTGCCAACTATTCCCGGTTACACTGGCCGTCTGGGCGGTCCAAACTTCGCTTCTGATATTGAGTTTGACAATATTTATGAGATAATGCGCATCAATAATTTTGATGGAAGCAAACTCGATGCATTCAATGCGGCAAGCAGAGGACGTCTATTTACAGCTGCACAACTCAGTGAATTATCCAAACTCTTCAGCTTTGACAGTAACAGATTCAACTTTGCAAAAAGTGCATTGGCTGCCTGCTACGATCTTGACAACTTCTATATGCTTGGCGCTGCCTTCAGTTACGAACATTACAGACGCGATCTGAATGCTTATTACATGGACAATGTAAACCAATATGTATGGGCAGCAGTGCCAACTCCTCAGCATGGCTGGAATGGCAATCATCACAACAACCCTCTTCCGGTTTACTGTCCTGTTCCCGGATACACAGGCAGAATCGGCCATCAGCAACCAATGTCTGATGTAGAATTCAGGACTATTCTGGCTCATGCAAATGATGCGAACTTTGACCATAGCCGTTTAGACCTTATCAAAGCAGCAGCAGGCAGTAGAGGATTTACCGCCGCACAGGCTCAATCCTTGGCAAATACCTTTGATTTCGACAGCAACAGATATCAGTTTGCTACCTGGGCCTTCGATAAAACCTACGATATTGACAATTTCTACATCTTAGCAGCTACTTTCGATTTCAACAGTTATAAAAGAGATTTATTGCAACATATCGTTTAATTGAGTCCGTCAGAAATAAGCACTGTTCTGCGAAAGAACTTCTATGAATAGTGCTTAATTCCTATGACTCTTTTTTTAACAACCTTTCAACTAAACATTTAGTTATTATCACCATTAAAAACAAATTTTATGAAAAAGGCACTTTTGATTTTTGCATTTGCAGTTGGTCTGCAAACAGTCTATGCACAGTATGATGGTTATGGAAATGGAAATCCGGGTGGTGGCAATGGCCATCATCAGGGACAGCACGGCAACCCCGGCGGCGGCAATGGTCACAACAACGGACAGGGCAACGGGAATCATAATGGCGGTTATGGAAATGGTCATCACAATGGTCCCGGTTATGGAAATGGTTATCACAACGGTCCCGGTCATGGGAATGGTCATCATCACAATGGGCAGGGCTATAACAACGGCTATGGGTACGGCAATAACTATGGCGGTCATCATGCAAATCATCACTATGGATATGGCATGCATTATGGTTACAATCATGGCTGGAACAATTGCGCCCCACCTCCTCCTCCGCCCCCGCCAAGACATTGCAATCACGGATATGTAAGCGGCTGCAGACATTGCCATCACTAAAATTCCAAGGGTTCCAATTGCTTTAAGCTGAATAAATGTTGTTGGAACCCTTTTTTAATCTCAATAGACGACTAATTCAAAAAAGACGAAATATGAAGAACCTAATCATACTACTTACTTTCCTGCTTGGATTTGGCCAGGTTCAGGCACAACTAAAGTGCAATGCTCCCATGGAAGAAGCCAAATTTCGAAGAGCAGTCTTGGGATTATCTGTTATTGGCCAGGGCGCTGCTTTTAATCAGGCTATGCGAAGTTTCACTTCTTCTTCCTGCCTCAACAGCAATCAGATTCAACGTTTGGCTGCACTTTACCGAGATCCGGAAATGAGATTGGATTACGCCTGTTTTGCACAAAGCTACACCCTTGACCGTCAAAACTATGCAAGACTGGAAACCCTTTTCCCGAGCATGGATATGCGTGATGCTTTTCTTGGCTGTATCGGTGAGTTAGCTCCTCCTCCGCCGCCGCCGCCAACTCCAATAGGCGGTTACAACGGCCGCATTGGCTGCGGATGTCCGGCAGGCCCTCATAAATTTATGGAAGTTAAAAACATGCTGACGAGTTACAATAATTCAATTACAAGAATGGATGTTGCCGAACAGATTATCCCGAGAAATTGCTTTACTACAGCTCAAATCAGAGAATTGGCGGAACTTTGGTCAAATTCCATCACGAGAAGAGATTTTCTTTATATGGCTTATGGCAGCACTTTCGACATTGACAATTACTATAAAATGGAGAATATGTTCAGTAATTCAATAATGCGTCGAGAATTTGTAGAATGGTGTATGGCCAGATAAATCATAGCGAAGCAGGTAACGGCAAAACGATTACCTGTTTTGCTGTTTCAATACTAATTTTTAACACCGTACATAAATCTCCCAATAGCCTCGAAACTCATTTTCACAGGTTCGCTGAGGCAGACAAAGCAGGCAAAAAGAGTCATAATTCCAAATAATCCCCTTTTATAGGAAAAGAGGATGACATTTTTCATACTGTCCCAGTTATAATCTATGAAATAATAGAGTAAGGAATAAAGTACGAACGGTGTCAGACTAATATATAACAAGGCCAGATCTTTGTTGAATATTTTTTTGACAAGGATTTTCTGTTCATTGTCTTTAGTCCGAAAAATGCGAAAGAGTCCGAAAGCAATTACCAAAGGTAAAAACAGCATATAAAGAAATGGTATGAGTCCGTAGAAAAACTCATTCATGACAATTCCATCCTTATAATTAGAGCCGCCCCAAAGATAACCCCACCATTCTTTTAGCTTTGCAGCATCAAAGACAAATGACATTGCCAATCCGTTGTCCGGTGCTGCAGGTTTCATTCCGTTTATTTTCAGAAATAAGGCCCATAGTAAAAAAGGTAAGAGAACAACAGTTCCGAAAGTGATCAGGTTGATAATATTCTTTTTGGAACGATCCTTTAATGTATAAAAAAGCACTGCAATTCCTGCCACAAAGCTGAAAATGATATTTTCGGAACGGATCATGGAATTGAGGGAAAGAATAAACATGGACAGAAAGAGAAAATGACTGTTTTCTTTCCGGTCAGTCATCCAAATAAATAAGGCCAAAAGTCCGCAGGAAGTATAGACGGCCTGAGGCATATTGGTTTGCGAAAGTGCCGCATGTGACACCATTTCCGGCATATAAATTATTAAAAGTGAGGCAAATGCAGTCCCCAAATGGGTAAGCCCTCCCCGACGCAACAGTCCGTAAAGCAACAGCAGATAAGACCAATAATACAAAGAGGTCATAATTTTAGAAACTTCGGCCCCACTCATATAGACATAAGCAAAACTGCCCGATACCAATGGCGGATAAACGGCACGCAGTGACATATTGTACATCGAAACACCATTCGACATGAAAAGACTGTTATTAAAGCTGCCCTCTGCCGCAACTACTTTAGCGACAAGGTCATAACCTGCAACCGAATCAAATTCAAATGTTGGCCAAAAAAGGCATTTTACATTAATGGCCCATACAGCATAAAGAATGAAGTACATGAGTGCAAGCCAGGGAAAATTCACCCTGCTCCAGGCTTTTCCTGCAAAAGGATTGTAGGGCCAAATAGCCGTTTTTATATCCGTTTTTTTAAATTTCAGCGTATAAAACCAACAGAACACAATACTGAAAAGGCTGCCGGAATAAACAGACAGTATACTGATCGGAACCGCAATAAAATCGAAAAGTAACATCCACAATACCTGAATTCCGATTCCCAAAAGGAAGGCAGAACCGGTTTTTTCCAAATAGCTGAATTTTGAGGAACAGGCCGTTACAAAAGAAAAGCCAACCAGAAATGTTATAATGATACTGAGGAAAAGCATTTGAGCGAAATTTTGAGTGAATGCTTAATTATTACTGAACTCCGGATTGTTGATAGGAAGCACGGTATATGCTTTTCGCTCAGTTTGATTGGGGCTATAGTTCAGTTTGTCATAGCCCTTCCCGTATACAATTGCCACATGAGTTACTCTTCTTCGATGCTCGATATAGTCAGGATCTTTTCTGAAATTTGGCTTATTGTCCAATAAATCTTTAGACTCAACTTCGTAAACCAATTTACGCGGATAAAGAAAATAATAACACCAGGCTTTGTCAGTAAGCGTTTTAAACGTAGGGGTATTTTCGGGAAAGCCTTGCGGAATGACTAAATCAGACTGGTCCGGCATCAAAATAACTGCATTTTCAGGTGTGTTGTCCTTAAGTAATTTTACATATTGATAATCTCCTTTTAGTTTATAGAGGTATCTTTCACTCAAATCCATGGTATCTAAACCACGCTGAACTTCTAAATTTTTAGATAAAAGATTGTTATAAATCCATTTATAGTTGTACAGCCATTTGAACTCAGAGGTTTCTTTAAATTTATCTCCCTGAATATAAAGTTTCATTTCATCGGATGTCAAAATACGCCCATCCAAGTTCTTTTTATAAACTTTTTCCCATTCTGTCATATCGGTGTAATTTGCGACGATGACAAACCAAGCTGCGGCAAAAAACATTATGCCCAACAAAAGAGATTTAAAATAAAAAGCAAATATCGGATTTGTAGTTGATACAAACTTTTCAACAGTCGGCTCAATAACAGCTTCCACTAAGGGCTGAGCGTTTAAAGCTTTAATATCTTTTTTTCCTTTAGCCATATTTTAAACAGAATTGAAGGCAGGCATATTTTTTAATGATACTACGCCTGCAAAAATAGCATTTAAGTTATTTAAAAGCTATATTTTGGGGAAAATTCAGCAGCCTCAGGCTAAACTGTTTAGGAATGTGCTTTTTTTTAATTATTGGTTTACAGTATCTTGAATAAATAAAATGAATAATTTGGAAACAATCTCTATTTTGCTGGAAGTTCAATATCTTGCTCCTGTGCAGTATTATAGCAAGTTCCTGAAATATGATAAAATTCTGATTGAACAAAAGGAGCATTACAGCAAGGGATCTTTCCGCAACAGATGCCAAATTACAATGTCAGACGGCATTCACGGTCTCAGCATCCCCTTGAGCAAAGGGAAAAATCAACAGACCGATATCCGTGAAGTCCGTATAGATTATTCTCAAAACTGGCAACAGACACATTTCAGGTCCATAAAAACTGCCTATGGCAGTGCACCTTTTTACGAATATTACGAGCCCTATCTGGCAGTTTTTTACGAAAAAAAGACGGAATTCTTATTTGACTTTTGCCTTGATATGCAGCAGCAGATTTGTAAATTATTAAAAATAAAGCCAAGCATAGATTTTACCGAAACATACATTACTGATTACACCGAAAGCGCTGTATTGGACTTTAGAAATAAAATCTGCCCGCGCAATTATGCCAATTCAACTTATTCTGACCCCCATTTCAGTCCAGCACGCTATCCGCAAATATTTGAAGAAAGACAGGGCTTTATACCCAATTTAAGCATACTCGACCTCCTGTTTTGTACCGGTCCCGAAGCTCAGTCCTATCTCAGACAGTCTAACAAATAATTATATAAAACATGAAACCTACATTACTTCTTATCCTGCCTTTTCTCCTGCTCTTGTCAGCCTGCAAAACGACGGTTGGTAAATTAAAGGAGAAACATGAGCTCAGCAGTTTCTCACTGCTCTCAAAAGAAGAGGCGAAAAAAGCAGTGGTCACTGATGATAAAGAAGGCTATTTTGAAAAAGTAACGCTTCTGGAAATGAGCATTCAGCTTGCAATGGAATCCCCTTCGGGTAATCGCAGTGAAGTATTGGAAAATTACAAAAAAATGCTGCAGGATGATATTGAAGATTTCACATCAGAAGAGCAGCAATTTTTAAGACAGGAATTCAAAAAGGCTTTGGATCTTTGTGCCAAAATTGATAAAAACTTAAAACTACCTGAAATTCAGCTGATAAAAACAAAAGGCACATACTATGGTGCAGGTGTATACTATACCCGAGATAACAGCATTATCATACCCGCAGCGCAGCTCAATCAAGACAATAAGCATCTTTTGAGAACACTGATACATGAGATATTCCATATCTATTCAAGATACAATCCTGCTAAACGGGATGCCTTGTATGCCGCAATCGGTTATAACAAAATCAAGAAATTGGAACTTTCCGATTTCTTAATCAAAAGAGTTATTTACAATCCTGACGGCGTAGATCTGGCTTACGCTATTGAGGTACAGGACAGCAGTGGAAGAAGTTTCAAGGCAATTCCGTCTATGTACAGCAAATTCAGCAGTTACCGTATGCCATTGCTTAAATCTTATGTTTTTCAGCTTTTTGAGGTCAAGGAACAGAAAGACGGCAGCTGGAAGGTAATGAATGCAGATGTTGGATATTCTGAAGAAATGCTGAGCGGCTATTGGGAGAAAATTGGCAGAAATACCCGCTATACCATCCACCCGGACGAAGTTACGGCAGATAATTTTACTATATTGGCCTTCAGTAAAGAACAAAATGATGAACTGAACAAATTGTCTGAAGAAGGGAAGAAATTATTATTAGAACTGGAGAAAATCATAAAACAGTAACAAAGCGTTTCAGGCAAAAAAAAACGGCAGCTATGATCTATGGCTGCCGATTTTGTATTTATAATTAACTGTTTATTTATTCTGATTGTCGAGGCGGATAAGACCCTCAAGGCGTTTGTCGCCTTCATATATGCCCACAAAAGCAGACTTGAAAGTAGAACCTTCAAGTACCAATTTTAAAGCCTTTAGTGCATCCTCTTTGTTTTTGAATCCATAGGTGCCGTCCTCGTTTTTGGAATTAGGCACTATAACAACACGTGTAATTTCATTCTGAATTTTTTCATACATTACTTTATAATCCGCAAGCTCACCTACTGTGAGTTCTTCATACTTTGCAGTGTTCAGATTTTTCATGGCAGCTACCTGTACTTTGAATGATTGTCCTTGAGGAGCGGTAACTGGAGTATTATCCGGAACAAAAGCCAGTATATCATTATCCCAAAAAACATTGCCGTTTGATGATTTATTTGCTACGGCCAATGCATCTTCATATGCTTTGTAAAAAGGAGTGCCTTTTAAATAAGGCTTATTTGTTTTCGGATCATTAGGTATTACTTTGGGTAACCTGTAAGTGTTATCAATACTATTGTATTGAGGCGGAACGATTACAAATTTAGGTTCAATCTGAGGTTCTAAATATGGTTTTAATACGCCATTGTCCCAATAAACTTTGCGATTATCAGCTTTTTCAGCAATTGTATTGGCATCGGTAAATGCTTTATAAACAGGAGTACCGGCTAAATATGCTTTGCCGTTTTCCGGATCATTTGGAACAGTAATAGGCAACGTGTAAGTATAAGCCTGAGAATTGTATTTTTCAGGCACAACAATAAATTT
>CAINVS010000318.1 GCA_903854205.1 uncultured Bacteroidota bacterium
ATGCAAATTGCATACCTGTAGCTTCAATTTCAATATAATCGCTTCCAGCAACTTCTTTTTCTGAAATATCAGCCATAGCATCGTTCCAAGCACGTAAACCACCTACAACCAAAAAAGTCATAACCACTGCAGGAATTAGCATCCAAACCATTTCCAAACGCTCATCATGAGACCAATAAACAGCTCTGGTACCTTTTTTACCACGGTATTTCCAAGCGAACCAAAACAGTAAAAACTGAGTTGCAAAGAAAACAATACCAGTAAATAAAAGTGTAATGTTAAACATATAGTCTACAGATGGTCCGTGGGCAGAAGCTGCAGTATTTGGACCCCATCCAAGAATGTATGGTATGTAATAGATGAAAGAGAGTACACAGGCAAGTAAAAAACTAACCATAAATACCATACCTAATCCACCTTGGAAGGTATTAGTCTCATACTCCTCTGTATTATCTTCCCGTATGATTGAAGCCAACTCACGGGCCTTACCAATTTGCACGAAAAATACGGCAACCAGGACGGCGATAATTAAAATAAGAAAGGTCATGTTATGATATTTAAAAAAGTTATAAAGTTTATTGTAAATATCGTTTATACAAAGATTAGATATTCAAAATCGAAATATCATTTTCAGTAATAAAGACTATTATGATTCGAACAATACTAAACTTCTAGAGGTCATACCAAACGTGGTGATGCTTACTTTCATCGATATATGGGTCGTTTTTAGGCATAAGCGATGCTTTTGAAAGGAAAGTAAAGGTTACAAAAAGGAATAAACCAAGGAAACCCAACATTGTACCCAATTCCAATAATCCAGGAAAATGTATACCCATTACAAAAGCATGGCCGTGATCTTTATGTGCATCATGAGCTTCTTTACCATGGTCATGTCCATCGCCATGATCATGACCTTCATGACCGGTAGCACCATGATCATGATTGTCATGAGACAATGAATCAGTATGTGTATGCGCAGTTGAATCAATGTGCGAATGAGCAGAATCAGGAGAGACATTAGTATGGTCCTTTACGCCATGTTTGTCACCCTGATAATCAGTAAGGACAGCTTTAGGAGAATTATTTTCGTTCAAACGATATACATCTGAATGTTCCTTGTGCTCTTCTTTTTTCTCTTCATGTTTACCGTCATGTTTATCATGGCCTTCATGTTTTTCATGTTGAGCATGTTCCCAATTGTACCAAACTCCAGGTTTAATCATTTGATAATAATCCAACCAATGACCAAATAAAACCAAACCAGCCATAAAACCTAAAGTACCGGTTGCACGTTTTGCTGAATTCATCATCAGTGTTAAGAATGGTATAATGAAATTTATCAGAATATTCAGATAAAATACGCCTTGGAACTGTTCAAAACGAAGAAAATAATATTGAGTTTCCTCACCGTTGTTTGCATACCAAATCAACATGAACTGAGAGAACCAAAGATATGTCCAAAATACAGAGAAACCGAATACATATTTACCAAGGTCATGAGTATGCTCTTTAGTAAAATATTGTAGGTGACCACGTGTTTTCAGGAAAAGAATAAGCAGATACATTAAACAGATTGCACTTACCCATACACTAACTGTAGCATACCATGCAAAAAGTGTACTGTACCAATGTGGATCTACTGACATTACCCATTGCCAAATTGCAAAAGCACTGGAGAAACCTGCAATTGGCAAGAAAATAGCTGACCACATGTGAATTTTTTCATAGTTCACAACGCGTAATTTACGGTCAGCATCCTGTTGAGTTGACAGTCTGCGAATCATATAGGCAAAACCTGTCCAAAGTGCTATCACTACTAAAGTTAGCAAGTAGTTCATTGGATTAAGGAAGGCAGACTTATGAATTACAAGTTTGTCATTTTTCAACGCTTCTTCATCACTCCAAAGGTAGAGGAAATCTGTTCCAGTGGCATCTGTTAAAACACCGGCATAAACAAGACCGAGAAGAATGATACCTACAGGCATGAACATCATCATAGCCTCAGGAATACGTTTAAAAATTGTTTGCCATCCTCCCCAAGCTACAGTATGTGTAGCAACAAAGAACAAAGAAGCAAAGGCAATACCTGTGAAGAATACAGCATTTTGCAACAAATTTGTCCAAAAGCGGATATGAGCATGTTCACTACCAGTGAAATATGTCAGTGCAAGTGAAATTATTCCCAAAGCAATAAGAGCAATGGTGAAAACTTTCAATTTATTGTCAAAGACAAATTTAGGGTTGTCTTGGATCGGTTGGTTGTGATGATGAGCACCCATTGGATAATGTATTACTTTATAGTTAAAGTCAATTATTTACAATTAGATGAAGTTGGAGTTTATTTGCCTTTTTTGGCATCTTTACCCGCTTCTTTTTTATCGTCCTTTTTAGCTTCTTCTTTAGCTTCAGGTTTTTTACCGCCTTTGGGAGCACTTGCCGCCTCAAGATTGTATTCTGTGCCGGCTTTAGCAGCCTGAAGAGAGCGGATATAATGAATTACCATCCATCTTTCATCATGACTGAGTTTGTCTGCATGAGATAACATAACATTTTTACCATACATAATCGCATGATAATATCTGCCATCTGTTGACTCTACCATATCCGCAAGAAGAAAGTTTTTTGGGGCTGCAGGGTAAACACCCATTTCATAAAGCTGTCCATTTCCATCTCCGGCTTTACCATGGCAGGAACTGCAGTAGATATTATAAAGATCTTTTCCATCGCTTAAAACTTTTTCAAGCTCAGCTGCATCTTTAGGCCGAACAGGATTGTCTAAAATTAATTCAGAAGCTTTTGTACGCTCCCCTTCCGTGTTTGCAAAAGCATAAACCGGATAAGTATAAGGGCTGTTTATTCGAACATTCTCTTTAGAACGTCCATGAGCTATTGTACCAACTTCAGGTGTACGCGGTTGAACAAAAGCGTCATAAGCCTCTTTACCACCCCAATGATTTAATGAGTAGTAAGTATTTAAATTTGCCTCATACGCGATGGAGTGAGCCATATCAGGCATATACTCGCGTCCTCTAAATTCACCTCCCGACTGACAGGCTGTAAACAGCACTGCAGAAGCGGCAAAGGCAAATAAATATGTTAAACTTGAACGTTTCATGTTCGGACGATTATGAAGTGATTAGATGTCTTTAATGTTTGTTTCGTCAGCGCTGGTTTTATTGAGCAATGCACGCAAAGCTTCAACTTCATCTTTTGATTTACCTGTTACATCAAATGCGATGCAAAAACGGTCATCTGTAATGCGGGGATCAAGATAAGGGTTAGTAATACCCGGGCCTAATCCGCAAACCAAATAAAAAGTAATAACCATACCCACAGCTGCCATTAACACTGTAAATTCAAAAGTAATTGGCACAAAAGAAGGTGCAGAAAAATATGGCTTACCTCCGAAAATGATTGGCCAATCACGTGTAAATACCCAAGTCATAAAACCAAAGGCGGTGCATGTACCAAACAAACCGTACACAAAACCGGCAATATGCAAACGTGACTCTTTCAAACCAAGCACCGGATCTAAACCGTGTACGGGGAATGGGGTGAAAACATCCCAAATCTCATTACCTTCTTCGCGAATTTCGCGAACGGCATCCAGAAGAATTTCCTCATCGAGATAAAGTCCGTAAAGTACTGTTTTATTTAATGTTCTCATCGCTATTTATTTGAGATCGGTCGAATCCGACAGTTTTCAAAATTTGTTTTCAATCTGGTTTTTAGTGTGCTGCTTCTTCCTGATGCGTTTTAGCATGCTCTTTATTTGCATTGACATATTGATTTCCTGAGGTTTTCAAAATTGATTTAACCTCGGCAATAGCAACAACAGGAGCAACACGCATGAAAATCAAATAAAGCGTACCGAAAAGACCGAATGTGAAAATATAATCCCCAACTTCAACCCAAGAAGGACTGTAATATGCCCAACTTGAAGGAAGGAAGTCACGATGCAGTGAAGTAACAATGATTACAAATCGCTCAAACCACATACCGATATTTACTACGATAGAAAGAATGAAGGTTACCAATACGTTACGACGCAGACTTTTTACCCAGAAGAATTGTGGAGAAACTACGTTGCAGGTCATCATCGCAAAATAAGCCCACCAATAAGGTCCTAATGCACGGTTATAGAAAGCAAATTGCTCATATATATAACCTGAATACCATGCAATAAATAATTCGGTAAGATATGCTACACCTACTATTGAACCTGTTAGAACAATTACCTTGTTCATAGATTCAATATGCTGAAGAGTGATATAGTTTTTAAGCTGAGGAATTGCAATTGATGTCAAAATCATAAGGGTTTGAACCATTGCAAAACCTGAGAAGATTGCACCTGCTACGAAGTAGGGAGGGAAGATAGTCGTGTGCCAACCCGGAATTACTGAAGTAGCAAAGTCAAAAGATACGATAGTGTGTACTGACAATACCAAAGGAGTAGACAAACCTGCAAGAACAAGAGCCATTGCTTCCCAACGCTGCCAGTGCTTGGCAGAACCAGTCCAACCAAATGATAGAAAGTTGTAAATTTTCTTTCTGAAACCGGTTGCACGGTCACGAATTGTTGCAAAGTCAGGAACCAAACCTGTGTACCAAAAAAGTAATGATACTGTAAAGTAAGTACTGATAGCAAATACGTCCCAAAGCAACGGAGAGTTAAAGTTAACCCAAAGCGGTCCGCGTGTATTAGGATAAGGGAAAATAAAGAAGGCCATCCAAACACGTCCCATGTGAATGATAGGGAAGATACCCGCACAAATAACGGCAAAGATTGTCATTGCCTCAGCTGCACGGTTTACACCCGTACGCCATTTTTGACGGAACAACAAAAGGATTGCAGAGATAAGTGTACCTGCGTGACCGATACCTACCCACCATACAAAGTTGGTAATATCCCAACCCCATCCAACTGTTTTATTTAAGTACCAGGACCCGATTCCCCAATATACTGTTACAAACATAGATACGGCACCAAATCCAAATAACCCTAAGGTGAAAAGGATAAGTATAAACCAATTCTTGTCAGGCAACTGTTCGGTAGGAGAACAGATATCTTCGGTGATTTGGTGATAGGTTTTGTTACCTTCTATCAATGCCGGGCGAATATCTGATACGACTGCGCTCATAAGAGTATGAATTTATTACGATTACTATTGAATTCTTTTTAATTCTCTTTAGATTATAATTCTACTCGCTTAGGCGAGGAACTTTGTATCTTTATTTACTACTTTCATCAGGTAAGTAACCGAAGAACGTACGTTTACCTCTTCAAGTGCAAGATATCCGCGGTGTGAACCCATCCATTTTGCAACCTGACTTTCTTTATCGTTACGGTCACCAAAAGTAATAGCTCCGGTTGGACAAGCAGACTGACAGGCAACTTTTACATCTCCGTCTTTCAAACGGCGACCTTCAACTTTTGCTGTCAATTTACCTTCCTGCAAACGTTGAACACAGAAGCTGCATTTTTCAATTACACCGCGTGAACGAACAGTTACATCCGGATTAAGGACCATACGAGTGAGATTGTCTGTCATGTAAGTGTAGTATTCGTCATTTTCCATACCACGGTTCATATTCACTTCATTGGAAGGGAAAAGGTCAGCTGATGTATAATCCAACCAGTTGAAACGACGTACTTTGTATGGACAGTTGTTTGCACAGTAACGGGTACCGATACAACGGTTATAGGTCATTTGGTTTAAACCTTCAGCACTGTGATTGGTTGCCGCTACAGGACAAACGTTTTCGCATGGCGCGTTATCGCAATGCTGACACATCATTGGCATGTAAGCAGTATTCGGTGTCTCTTCATCTCCATAGAAATAGCGGTCAATACGCAACCAAGCCATATCGTGGAATTTAGATACTTCAAACTTACCGACAACAGGTACGTTATTTTCAGCCATACAGGCAACTGTACAGGCACCACAACCAATACAGGCATTCAGGTCGATAGACATTGCCCACCAATGACCCATTGTATATACCTCTTCGCGAGTTGGGTAAAGACCTTTACTGTTCAGATACTGATATTCTTTGCGTTTTTCTTTCAATGCCTCAACTCCTTTCTGAAGATCTGCTGCGGTTGATTGGAAGAAAACAGAACGACCGGTTAATGAACCTTGGAAACCTCTGTGGCCGAGAACCTGCTCGTCAACATTGATTTCATTTCCTGCTTTGGTTTTATTTTTCAAACCATAAGTATGGTGAATCTGTACAGCAGCGAATTGAGAATCGCGGCCTACTTTTTTAACATCACCAACTTTAGTTGAATAGTATTTAAATTCTTTAACTTCAGGGAAAAGGTCGGTACCAACTAAGCTACCCGCAAGACCTGCAATGCTGCGTCCATAACCCAAACCGATTGAAATAACTTTTTTATGTTGACCGAACTGACGGATAACCGGCAGTTTGTAAACTTTATCGTTGATTTTTACTTCTACGATATCACCATCGATCAGATTGCCGAATGGAGTTTTGAAGTTATTGTCGCCATCCCACTCAATAGGAATTGAGATAAAGTTATCCCAAGTCGTACGCATGATAGGATCGGGCATTTCCTGCATCCAAGGGTTATTGGCATATTGACCTGAACCCATGTTTATAGTTTCGTAGAAAACTACTTCCCAAGCATCACCGGAACCATCAGTCAAACTGCCTAAAGCTGCTTGAGCCATAGCAAGTACGCCACCTTCAGTTTTGGTTTCTTCACCAACTACAGGGGCAGCTTTTTCAGTCTTCTTAGTTTCAGGTTTTTTCTCTTCTTTTTTGATATCCTTTTTCTCGTCCTTTTTGAGGTCTTTTTTATCTCCGGTAGTTTCTTCAACTACTTCAACAGCAGCGAATACTGGGAAAGCAAAAGCTTTTGGCTCAGCATTAGATTCGATATCGAGTTTACCGTCATGAAGAACATTTTCCCAGAATGACTGTGGAGTCAAAAATTTGCTCTGAGCAGGGAAAAGATTTTTCTTCCAACTTGCTTTAAGATATTCAAAGTACGGCTGATCACCTGTGAGGCTTACACCTGCCCATGTCATGAATGACTGACCGGCTGCACGTGTTTTGAACAGCGGACGAATTGTTGGTTGTATTAAATAGAACTGACCTTCTTTAGGATTAACATCACCCCATGACTCAAGATAATTATGATCAGGTGTCACATAGGTACAAAGTGCTGAAGTTTCATCAATTGAACCATTGAAAGAAGCAGTAACCTTACCCGCTTTGCTCATTGCACCAAGTCCTTTGGCAAAGTTTGCTGCAAGACCGGGAAGATCGAATGCCGGATTGGCACCCATAACGAAAAGTGCATCTATACTGCCCAATTCAGCTGTAAGTTCCTGAATTGCTTTATCGCTGTCGTTGCGTTGTTTTGAATAACCGGTCCAAAGAATTGTGCTGCCATAAGCACCCAACATTTCATTGATACCGTTTACTACTTTTTGAATATTAACATCATTGATGCCACAAACTACGAGTGCCTTTCCTTTATTCTCAACCAATTTCTTGGCTGCGTTTTTGATAGCTGCATTTGCTTTTGTCCAAGAGAATTTAGCTGAACCTGATCCACCACCATTTCCGGTCATAGATGCGACTTCATTGAACAGCATTTTAACTGCTGCTGCCTGCTCTGATGGTTTAAGCAATACTCTATGGTCTGCATTGGAACCGGTTAAAGACATATGGCCTTCAAACTGGATATGTACAGACATTTCTTTTGTTGCATTGGCAAACTGCTCATCGTTGAGCTTGCGATTTTTAATATAATCAGCAGCATACTCAACAGGAGAAACCCAAGTACCTAGGAAATCACATTCGATACCAACAACACATTTTGCCTGATCGAAACGATAGTTAGGAACAAAACCTTTACCGAACATTGCCTGATTGGCTTCCAATAGAGCTGAAGTAGAGAACGGCTCGTATTGAACATGCTTGGTGTTAGGGAATTTATTTTTAAACTGTGCAATTGCAGCAGCCAAAGTAGGACTCATAGTAGTATGAGAAACGATACGGATTTGTGATCCTTCGTTTAACTTAGCCATGATTTCCTTATCCATATCAGCCCAACTCATTTCGGTTACACTGTATGCATTTTTTGCTTTTTTACCTTTACCGGCAGTAGATTTTACTTTACCCGGAGTTTTTACGCGATTTGTATCATAAAGATCCAATACAGACGCCTGTGAACGGGCAGAGGTTCCACCTTTAGTGAAAGACATCGGATGTCCTTCAATTTTGATAGGGCGGCCTTCACGTGTTTTTACCAATACCGGTACACAATCTCCACCTTTTACAAAAGTAGTTGCATAATAGGTAGCTACACCGGGTACAATTTCCTCAGGTTTTACTAAATAAGGAATTGCTTTTTTGACAGGTATTTCGCAACTTGCCAAGGTGGCAGCTCCAATACCGAAGCCAACATATTTCAAAAAGTCACGGCGGCTTGGGCCTTGACCGTAATTATTACCTTCATCCTCGGAAAATTCCGGAAACTCCAACTCTTGAGATTTCAAGAATTCTGGGTCTTGAGTAAGATCTTCAACGCCTACCCAAACTTTAGTGATATTCTCCTGATTGTTCATAAACGTATCGTATATATATCGGGAAGTCCCTTGGTTTTTCAAATGATATTTTATTAGAATTGGGGATTGGTTGGCTCAGGTAATCTAAGCCAACCTGTCACCTTTATTAGTAGTGGCATTTCTGGCATTCCAGTCCACCTATTTCTTCTACGGTTACACCATTGCGTTTGCCTGATTTAACCTCATTGTGATATTGTTCGTACATTTTGTGAGATTTGGTTTCTGCATTATAATAACCATTCTCATCAAATTTTACTTTTGTCTGGCGGTGACAGTTTACACACCAACCCATAGAAAGTGGGGCATACTGTTTAACTACAGGCATTTCTTCTACTTTACCGTGACAATCCTGACATGCTACTTTACCAACTGTTACGTGTTGAGAATGGTTGAAATATACGTGGTCAGGTAAGTTGTGAATTTTAACCCAATTAACCGGTTTGCCAATCATTGGTTTAGCAGATGCCAACTGAGCATTGATTTCCGACTCTCCAATAACTTTATTGTCTTTATTGGCTTCTTTTAACCATTTTTTGTAAACTTCAAGACGGGCATCAGCAGAAACTTCAGCTTTGAAGTACTGACCGTATTCAGGAGTTTTTGTAGAAATTGGATTAAATCCTGAAGCTGCATAAATTTTCAAAATTTCTGCTGTACCATGCTCAGGTCCCATTTGAACAGCTGTATGACAGTTCATACAGGTATTTGTTGCAGGAATACTACCATGTTTCGAACGACGGGCTCCGTCATGACAGTATTGACAGTCAATACCATTTTTGCCGGCGTGCAATTCGTGAGAGAATTTAATTGGCTGAGTAGGTGTATAGTTTTGCTGACGTCCCAAACCGATAGCATTGTTAACGGTGATATGCGCACCGAGAATAACCAAAGCAAAAACCAAAATACGTACAATTGTAGGATTGAGGACAATCTGCAAGAAAGATTTTTCTTCTACAGGTTCTTGACCCATTCTATGCTGAGCAAGACGATTGAGGTTATTGATATAACGCGCCAAGAAAATTGTTGCTAAAACCAAAACAAACGCTAAAGCCCACAGGACCATAGAACCATTGTTATCCTCTTTTTTATCTGTTGCAGCAGCGCCTTTAGCGTCTGCTGGAGCAGCACAAGGTGGTTCAGCACAACCTGAGCCGGCCATATTTTTGATGTAAACCAAAAGGCTGCTTACATCTTCATCAGTCAGTTGTGGGAAAGGAGTCATCACCGTATTATTATACGATGCTAAGAGTCCTTTAGCATAAGAATTTGATTTGTAGGAAGCATCAGCCAATAAGCCTGATGAGTTACGAATCCAATCGTATAATTCTTTTTTGGGAAATTTTGCCCAACGTTCTTCAACACCTGCCAAAGCCGGACCGGTCATGTCCTTTTTCATGTCTCTACTGTGACAAGAGGCACAATTGTCTTTGAACAGCGCTTCCCCTTTTTTGGGGTCTTGTGCGTTTGCCCAATTTACTGTCAGGGCAAGCATCAATGCAAGCGTAAAACTGCGTACAAAGGTTCGATATATCATGTTTGTAAAAGTTTTGTCAAAAAAACAACTTTTAAGGTTGTCGCAAATTTACAATGTTGTATTTGAATTCCAAAATCTTTATAAAATAGACCTACTATTTAGAATTTATCCAAATAAATGGAAACTTAAAAAGCTAAAAGATTTTCAAAAGTTTATGTTAAGACATTGCCAAAAAATGAGTCCAAATTTTTTCGCTTAAAAAGAGGCATTCCACAGTTTTTAAACTTATCCAAATTGTTTAATCTTTCTAAGAGGTGACAAATCTATGACAAATCTCAATATTTTTAAGCATGAAATGCAAATTTCGAAAATTATTTTGATTTTTTATTTTCAGGAGTAGAAACATTTTAACTTTCTTAGGTTAAATGCCTATTGATACTGTTTTTTTACTTTCTTATTTTTCAA
>CAINVS010000319.1 GCA_903854205.1 uncultured Bacteroidota bacterium
ACAGATTCGTTTTCGCAGATGTTACACGGAATTTTCTGCGTAACATCTGCGCTTTTTATTCTGTGTAAAATCTGCGCGAAATAGAAATGTTCCGGGCATCGAGCACTGCGGGAGTGAATCGGAGCAAGGCACGTTTTTCAACCCGATGTGCGGATTAAATTTTCAATTATGTTTCCCGAACATTCAAAAGATTTCTCTATAAATATAATTACATGAAAAACGCAATTTTATTTTTAATTTTATGCTGCATGCTGCTAAGTTTCAAACTATCAGCAATGATAGAAATTACCCTCGTTAAAAACTATTCGAGTACAAGTGCATGGAATAGAGCACTGAACGCTGTAGATACATTAAGACCCATCCTAAAAATCGATACCGTCTTTACAAACCCATATGGATTGGTTCCTGCAACGATTGAATTTGGGTCAACCAGTGCAGATACGGTAGAATGGATTATGACCATGACCGATAAAATTGAAATACGATTTCCAAATGAAAATTGGGAAGAACTTCTGACTATTCGTTGGGTAACTCCTGATGATAGACCAGAAGCTTATCTTTGGGAAAAACCTCAAAAATTTAAATATCCTATCGACTTATTTATTAACTACATAAAGGGTTATCCGAATTCTTTATCCTACTTAATGAATGGGACATCCTTCGATATTCGATTCTCTGTCTCAAACATAGATAAAATAAACAATACTAATGTTACCGTTTATTCTAATATTGTTCATGTTCAAGTACTTCCAGCTACTTCCGAAGATCGCTTGTCCTTTATAGCTCTTCATGATAATTTAGGTGCTTTTCGTGATTTAATATCTATTATTGATTCACCTAATGATATCAATAGCACTTATAAATCTAAATTAGTGGAATTTGCTTCAACTTACCCTAACTCCATCATTGGAAAAATGGCTAAGCTAAATCTTGCAAGGTTCGCATGTGTCATTGCAGGTGGCGTTTCTCGTTCTATAACAGATGCCAATGTACGAACCTACATTCATCAAATTTATGATGAACTAAAGGCTTCACCTATTCTTTTTCTTCAAGAAAACGCAGATAGATTTTTAAAAGTTTGTCTTGACTAAATTCATATATCGTTGGTCTCTTAAGAAAAAAAATGGTCAACTTGAAAAATGATTGGACGCAATTGCAGTGGAGAGGGAAATTTGGGTATTGAGGCTTTGATAACACAACGCGACAAGTTTCGCGCAGATGTTACACAGATTCTTTTTCGCAGATGTTACGCAGAAAATTCTGTGTAACATCTGCGTTTTTATTTCTGTGTAACATCTGTGTGAAATAGGAAGGCGCATTATCTTCCATTTCACCGCTTCATCTTCCGAAACGCCAAAGGCCGCTGACCCTTCTTGCGTAAAAACACCCGATTGAAATAAGTAAGCGATTCAAAACCCGATACTGCAGCAATCTCGCCGATGGATTTGTCTGTTTCAATCAATAATTGGCAGGCGTAGGCAATGCGGATTTCGTTGGTATAATCGGAAAATGTTTTCCCACAGGTGCGTTTGAAAAACTTACAAAAAGCGCTTTCGGATAAATGCAGGAGTGAGGCCGCCTGCTGCAAGGAAATATTTTGCCGGAATTCATTTTGTACATATAACAACACTTTATTGATACGCTGTTGATTTTCATTTCCTTTCATCGGTTTATACAGCAAGGAAGCGATGGGTACCGCCGCAAGGGTGGTCAATTGGTTCAAGACCTGTAACAACAACGTGAATCGGGTGAGTTCATCGGCCTGGAGCATGGGGTGTAACAAGTGCCAGAGCGCCTGGTTTGGAAGCGTAAATTGTAGTCCGCGGCTGGCATTGGCAAAAAGTTGTTCCAAATCCTTCAGCTCCGAAAAGAGAAAGAGCCGTTCCACAAATTCATGCGAAAACTGAATAACAATGGCCTGGCAATCCCCATTTTCGGCCTTTTCAGATATCCAGGTATGGGGTACTAAGGGCGGTAACAAAACGAGATCGCCCGCCTGAAAATCCTCGTAGCCATCGGCAACCAATCGTTTCCCCTTGCCCTTTACAATATAGGTAAGTTCATATTCGGGATGATAATGCCAATGGAATTCGAACGAGGGAGCAAGCACCTCGTAACATAAAAACGACTGCGCAGGAGTTCGATGCGATAGATTTTCGAGTCTGGGTTTCACAATAGAGTCAACGCAAAGTGGTGATGAAAAC
>CAINVS010000320.1 GCA_903854205.1 uncultured Bacteroidota bacterium
ACCAGTAGGCATACAGGATTTTAGAACTCTACGTGAGGGACAGTATCTCTATGTTGATAAAACTGAGATAATTTGCAAAATACCGCAGGTTGGTAAATACATTTTTCTTTCCCGTCCCCGTCGATTCAAAGATACCTTCTTGCCGAATATTTGAGCATACCGCCCTATATGGCAAGTGTTAATATACTACTAAGCTTCGCAAGAATATGGAGTCGGGCAATTGGGAAGCTTTTTTTGAGATTGTCGATGCTATGTTGGCTACAATCCCTTAAAGTCTTTTCGATAAAAAAGAAAAATATTTTCATAGCCTTTTGCATGTTCTTTTGGCAAGTACCGGATACCAGACTTTTTCAGAAGTTCAAACCAATTTAGGACGGATGGATACTGTAATTTCCATGCCCAAGGCTGTTTTTATTTTTGAATTTAAAATAAACAAGACTGCAGAAGAGGCTATTGCTCAAATTAAATCCCTGCAATATCACCTGCGTTTTGCCCAAAAAGACAGTAATGGTACTATAATAGGTGTCTCTTTCGACATAGAAAACCGTTGTGTTGGCGATTGGAAAACCGAACTCGTCTAAAAAAATAGTCAGTTGTCGGATTATTTTTTAGCTTTGTATTGCAACAACATACTTTTATGCAAATCGTACAGCTGATAAGAATATTTAACGAAAGTTTTACCTTGGCCTTTCAGCAACTGCTGGCCAATAAACTCCGTACCCTGCTCTCGCTTCTGGGTATTGTTATCGGAATTTGGTGCGTAATCATGGTGCTTTCTGCTGTTAATTCATTAGAATACAGCATTCGCAAAAGCTTTCAGAAATTGGGCAATAATACCATTTATGTGAGTACCATGCCTTGGGGCGAAGATCCGCGTGAAAATTTTTGGAAATACCAACGCCGCCCTGAGGCCTCCTATACCGATTATTTGTCTATTAAGAAGAACTGCAAAAGCGCAGACATTGTCTCTTTTAACGTATTTATTGGCAATTTGGCCACCGAATCTAAAACAGGCAGCGCCTCAGGTGTATTATACATTGGTGTAACCGAGGATTATAAAGATATGTTCGGACTGAACTTTCAATATGGCCGTTATTTTACTGCCAATGAATTTTACAGGGGAACAAATGAAGTTGTAATCGGATATGAAGTCTACACTAAACTCTTCAGAGAAGGGGAAGATCCCTGCGGTAAAAGCATCAAAGCTAAAGGGCAAAAACTGACAATTGTCGGCGTGTTGAAAAAAGAAGGCAAAGATCTGATCAACCCCATCAATTTTGATAATGTGTCTATCATTCCCTACAATACAGCCAGAAAATACGTAAATACGACCAATTCTGAATTTAACCGTGGGAGAACATCTATTTCTGTTAAAGCAAGACCCGAAGTGCAGGTAGAACAGCTGCAGGATGATCTCGTAGGTGTATTGCGGGCAAGCCGTAAACTCAAACCCCGTGAAGAAAATAACTTTGCCCTCAATACCCTTTCCATTTTATCCAATCTCTTAGGCTCTGTTTTTGGTGTTATCAATATGGCTGGAATCTTTATCGGAGGCTTTGCCATCTTTGTTGGGATGTTCTCTGTTGCCAATATTATGTTTGTATCCGTAAAGGAAAGAACCAATATCATCGGTATCAAAAAAGCATTGGGTGCTAAAAAACATGTTATTCTTATCGAGTTTTTGGTAGAATCCATTGTACTTTGTCTTATTGGCGGATTGGTAGGGTTACTCTTTGTTTATCTCGCATCTTTGGCACTTACTGCATTGTTCCAATTTGATATCTTCCTTTCTTACCAAAATATCATGATAGGAATAAGTCTTGCCGCTATTTCCGGAGTTCTTTCCGGTATCATTCCTGCACTAAGAGCTGCCAATATGGAGCCGGTTGAAGCTATGAGGAGTAAATAGCATGTAAAAAGCCCCTTGTTTTTAAATGAGGGTTGAGATGCCGGATGTGGATTAACTCACCCCAAACCCCTCTCTTTGCGACGAGCGAAGCTCATCTGAAAAGAGGGGCTTTTCATACTCCTGCGGAGTATTTGGCTTAGCCGAAAAAAGGCTCTTCTTTTTAAAAGAATGAGTTTGGGATGAGTTAGTTGATTGTTGTTCAGTCCCATTGGGGCGATATTTTTGTAGCCCGATAGGGCGAAAACAGATCAGAGCTCCATCGGAGGCATTTTTCTTGGTCATTTTTTTTGGTTATGAGCTTGGTGTATTGACTCACCCCAAACCCCTCTCTTTGCGACGAGCGAAGCTCATCTGAAAAGAGGGGCTTTTCATACTCCTGCGGAGTATTCGGCTTAGCCGAAAAAAGCCCCTTCTTTTTAAAGAGAAGGGGTTGGGGATGAGTCAGTTTAACCGTAAAAATTTAGAAAATTTAGATTTTGACACTTGATTTTCATATATTAATATTCTATGAGATTACTTTTTATTTGGGCTTTGACCCTGCTTGCCGTTTCTCCTCTTTCTGCACAGACAGAAAAAACTAAAATTCCAAATACTTCGGCGCTGAAATTCAGAGCAATCGGACCAGCTACACATTCAGGACGAATCGGAGATTTAGCCGTCAATCCCAAAAATCCGGCACAATACTATGTCGCAGTTGCCTCTGGCGGAGTTTGGAAAACAAACAATGCAGGTACAACCTATTTTCCAATTTTTGATAGCGAAGGATCTTATTCCATCGGTTGTGTTACATTGGCGCCAAGCAATGAAAATATTGTTTGGGTAGGAACCGGAGAAAATAACAATCAGCGATCTGTGGCCTACGGCGATGGGGTTTATAAAAGTGAAGATGGCGGAAAGAGTTGGAAAAATATGGGTCTCAAACTGAGCGAACATATCGGTATGATTCAGGTAGATCCAAGAAACCACAATGTAGTCTATGCTGCTGCTTATGGACCACTTTGGAGCGAAGGCGGAGAACGTGGTCTCTACAAATCGGAAGATGCCGGTGCTACCTGGAATCGCGTATTGAACATCGACGAGCACAGCGGTGTCAGCGAAGTTCATTTGGACCCAAGAAATCCGGATGTAATATACGCGGTGGCGCATCAGCGCCGTCGTCATGATTTTACTTATGTCGGCGGTGGTCCCGGTTCCGGCATTCATAAGTCTGAAGATGGCGGAAAAACTTGGAAACAACTCAAAGGTGGTCTGCCTTCCGGCGATTTTCTGGGTCGTATCGGCCTCGCAATTTCTCCTGTAAATCCCGATTATATCTATGCCATAGTCGAAACATCGGGCGACGATAAAGGCGTTTACCGTTCCACAGACCGTGGCGCAAGCTGGGAAAAACGAGGCGCTTTCAACACCAGCGGTAACTACTATCAGGAAATTTTCTGCGATCCGAAGGATATAAATAAAGTATTCGCCATGGATACTTGGCTTCACCATAGCGAAGATGGAGGCAAAACCTTCAAAATGTCAGGCGAAAAAAGCAAACATGTAGATAATCACGCAATTTGGATAGATCCAAATAATACAGGTCACTGGCTCGTAGGTTGCGATGGCGGAATTTACGAAACCTGGGATCATGCCGAAAACTGGCATTATAAACCAAATCTTCCTGTTACACAGTTTTATAAAGTGGCTGTCGATAATCGCGAACCATTTTATTATGTTTATGGCGGAACACAGGACAATAACAGTATGGGCGGACCATCCCGCACGACAAATTCTGCCGGAATTGTCAACGAAGACTGGTTTATTACACAGGGAGGCGATGGTTTTGAATCGCAGATTGATCCTACAAATCCCGATATCATCTATGCTCAATCCCAATATGGAGGATTGACCCGTTACGATAAAAAAAGCGGAGAACGTGTCGGAATCAAACCCTTGGAAAATAAGGGAGAAGCTGCCCTGCGTTGGAACTGGGATGCACCTTTGCTCATCAGCCCACACAATCCGAACCGAATTTATTTCTGCGCCAATAAAATTTTCAAATCTGAAAATCGTGGCGATGACTGGACAACTATTTCCGCTGACCTAAGCCGACAGCTCGACCGCGACACTATGCGTGTCATGGACCGCGTCTGGAGTATGGATGCTGTAATGAAAAATAAGAGTACTTCTATCTTTGGCAATATCGTTGCCTTCGACGAATCGCCCAAAAAAGAAGGATTGCTTTATGCCGGAACAGATGACGGGCTCATTCATATTTCTGAAAATGGCGGTCAGACATGGACAAAAATTGACTATATTTCAGGAATTCCGGAAATGACCTATGTGAATGCACTCCTTGCTTCGCAATACGATGAAAAAGTGGTGTATGCTGTGTTTAATAACCACAAAAAAGGCGATTTTAAGCCATATATTCAGAAAAGTACAGACAAAGGCAAAACTTGGAACTCCATTCAAAACAATCTGCCGGTTCGCGGAACTGTTTATGACATAGCGGAGGATCATATCGATGCCAATCTGCTCTTTGTCGGAACAGAATTTGGCTGTTTCTTCAGCAACAATGGCGGTCAAAGCTGGAATCAGCTAAAGTCGGGCCTTCCGACTATTGCGGTGAAAGACCTGGAAATTCAGCGTCGGGAGAATGACTTGGTATTGGCTACCTTCGGCCGCGGTTTTTATATTTTGGAAGATTACAGTCCATTACGCAATTTCAAATCTGATGATTTGAAAAAAGATCTTCAGGTTTATCCAATCAAAGATGCCTGGATCTTTATGGAGGCTACGCCTTTGGGGCTTACTGGCAAAGCCAATCAGGGTGAAGCTTATTTCGGATCGGATAATCCGCCTGTAGGTACTGTTATTACTTATCTTTTCAATGATACAACAATGGTATCATTAAAAGATATCCGCAAGAAAAAAGAAACTGCCCTGGTAAAGGCCGGAAAAGATGTTCCCGCACCAAATTTGGAAGAATGGCATAAAGAAGATTGGGAGAATTCGCCTTATTTATTGGCAACAATCACAGCAGCTGATGGTGAAGTTGTCCGCCGCCTAAAAATCAATAAACCGACTCAGGGATTCAATCGCCTTGTTTGGGATTTCAGATATGAATCTCTAATTCCTGTTCAGTTACAGCCGCGCACATCGGGTCGTTACGAAGGCAAAACCAGCGGAGCACTGGCAGCGCCGGGTACTTATTATGTGCAGTTTCATAAAATCAAAGATGCAAAACTTACTGAAATGAGTGGCAAAATTGCCTTTGTTGTGAAATCGCTTAACAATGTCACCCTGCCTGCAGCAGATAAAGCCGCACTCAATGCATTCAGTATGAAAATGACAAAAATGCGTCGTGCAGCCCGCGGAGCATCAGAAGTTTACAATACACTCAACAATCGGGTAAAGCATTTGCAGAAAGCAATTTTTGAAACAGCAGATGCAGATTTGAAATTGTTGGAACAATTGGAAAAATTGTACCTGCAGCTTAAAGAAGCCGGCATTGTGTTGTACGGAGACGGCAGCCTTTCTTCACGTGAATTTGCCTATGCTCCCGGATTGCTCTCCCGCATAGAAACTGCAATGGATAATTTTTGGGATGCTACTTCAGCTGCGCCGGTTTCTGCCGAAAGACATTACACGCAAGCCGCGGATATCTTTGAGCAGTTGTTAAAAGACTTAAAAACTATGGACAAAGCAATTTCAGATATTGAAATGGAATTGTTCAAATTGGGTGCCCCTTACACACAGGGAAGTGATTTTGTACCTGATTGGAAAAGAGAGTAGGTGATTAGAAATTGAGAATTATTATGCCATGCTAAAAAAATGACTCAGCCCAAACCCCTCTCTTGGCTGCGCATGAAAAGAGAGGATTTTCAAACTCCTGCAGAGTTTCGGCTTAGCCGAAGGAAATCCCTTCTTTTTAAAGAGAAGGGGTAGGGGATGAGTTAAAGAATAACCTTAAATCCTGCTCCAATGGGCGGGATTTATTATTTTCCTGATATTCATCATTATTAAAACTCACTTATTTTGCTAACTTTGGTAATTTCAGATTGATTAGGAATCGACTCATTCCTTCAATATAAACAAGTTAGAACAATGGAAGCATTAACATACAGACAATTTTGGTGGAAATGGATTCTTTTTTGCGGTTTTGGTGTCATGCTCAGTATGGCGGCAGCCGCTTCTTTGGCAGTAGGTTATAATTATGCAATGGGTTATCCCACAACTTTTGTTGCCGGCGCACTAAATATGCTGGTACTTTTGGGGGCTGGGGTGGTTCAGGGAACAATTCTTGGCTTATTTCAGTGGTCAGTTTTAAGCAAAAAATACCAATTTCTAAAAATGACGGAATGGGTTGGATATACAATTGCCGTGTCCGTTTTGGGATGGGCATTGGGGATGATTCCCGCTATGTTTTCCAAAGGATCTTCGGTCACAGTAAAAATTACAAAACCTGTTCCCGGACCTCATGAGCTGACCGATTCAACCTCTGTGTTCAATATTCCCGTTTTTGAAGAAACAGTTGTTCAGGAACCTTCTTTATGGTCTTTAATTTTAAGCGCAGCAGCTATCGGCTTGTTTTTGGGTGCCCTTTTCGGACTCTTTCAGTGGTTGGCGCTTCGCCGACACAGCAAACGTGCAGGCAGTTGGATTTTAGCGAATGCATTGGGCTGGAGTTTAGGTATGATTTGGATTTTTCTTGCAGCTG
>CAINVS010000321.1 GCA_903854205.1 uncultured Bacteroidota bacterium
CCAAGATCTGACTCCAGCGGAGTTTCGGTAAAACCGAAGAAAGTCCCTTCTTTTTGAAGAGAAGGGGTTGGGGATGAGTCAGACAAATTGCTGCGAAAAGCTCTACATAAAGTCCCGATACCAATCTGAAATTAACCGCAAAGCAAGGAAGTTTCGCGTAAAAATATCTAATAACTGCTACTTAATACAAATCTTAAATCTGATTAAATGAATAACTTTCTGATATACGGAGCCAATGGCTACACCGGCAGACTCATTGTTGACCGTGCTTTGGAACTCGGTTTCAAGCCGATTATTGCCGGGCGTAATGCCAAAGAGATTACTGCACTGGCGGAAGAAAAAGAATTGGAATTCCGTATTTTCTCTTTGGATGACAGCAATGAAATAAAAAAACAGCTGAATGGTATTGCCCTTGTTATTCACTGTGCCGGACCTTTTGTATATACAGCAAAAAATATGGCCAAGGCCTGTATTCACAGAAGTGTACATTATTTGGACATAACTGGCGAAATTGCTGTTTTTGAGATGTTAAAGACCCTCGACACCGAAGCCAAGGTGGCTGGTGTCATGCTTTTACCCGGCTCCGGTTTTGATGTTGTTCCTTCCGATTGTTTGGCAGCTATGCTAAAAGAAAAAATGCCGGAGGCGAATAAACTTGAAATTGCTTTTACCGGTCTTGGTGTAGGTGTTTCTCATGGTACTGCAGCCACTGCAATTGAAAATTTGGGCAAGGCAAATCTCATCCGCGAAAATGGAATAATAAAAGAAGTGCCGATGGGCAAAATATTCAAATGGGTAGAATTTGGTCCGGTAAAGCACCATTGTATTTCTATTCCCTGGGGTGATGTGTCAACGGCATTTGTGAGTACAGGTATTCCGAATATTACAGTCTATATGGGTATGCAGGCATCTATGCGCAAGTGGATGCTTCTCGGCAATTGGATTAAACCCATTTTACGGAGTAATTTTGTTAAAAAGCAACTTAGAAAACGCCTTGATAAAATGCCGGCCGGTCCTAATACAGAACAACGAAAAAATGGCAAAAGTTATTTTTGGGGAGAGGCGAGTGATGCTTCAGGAAATAAGGTTAGCCTGCGCTTACAGACTTCCGAGGGCTATACCCTTACCGCAATCAGTGCAGTACTCATTGCATCAAAAGTGTTGAACGGTAATTTAAAAACCGGATTTCAGACACCGTCCGGTGCTTATGGAAGTGGTTTGGTGCTGGAGGTGGAAGGAAGTTCAATGATATAACTGCAATAGCTATTTACCACAACTCATTTTTACGAATTATCAATTCCCAATAAGCTCTTGGTGTTAATATTTTGGTGTACTCAAATTCGTCTAATGTAAATTCAAGCGTATTGCCGGTTATTAGAAAATCTGCACTGGAAGCAGCGGCTAATTCCAAAAACTTATTATCACTAGTATCTGTCAACACATCAACTTTAATATCAGTATTAAAAAACAGAGAGTTGGATTTAAGTGCCGCCAAAACTACGTCAGCTTTCGCTCTAAAATCTTTAAATTTCGAAAATTTGTCTCTTCCCAAAACACCTATATATTCATCAAACACATCATCCGACAAGCAAAGCAAAACTGATTTTGTGAGAACAAGTTTATATAGTATTTGCGTGGGAACGGAATTCGAAATTAGCGCTGAGACAATAACATTTTTATCAAGAATTATCTTTTGCATCCCTTACTGCTTTTATTTCCTTTTCAATTTCTTCATCCGTCATATCTGATAACTTATATTCTTCGGCCATTTCGTTGCACTCCAAAATTGCTTTTTTCGCAATTTCAAGACTTATTTTTCTAATAAGTCAGTGAATTTTATCTCTTTTCCGAACTCTAGGTTATACTTTTTTAAATCTGATTCGCTGATTTTTACCTGAACAGTTTTCATGCTTTCATTTTTTAGGATATTTTAATAAATACTATATGCCTGAAATTATTAATCATTTATTTTTTAGAAAGTTCA
>CAINVS010000322.1 GCA_903854205.1 uncultured Bacteroidota bacterium
CATATTGTTTCTGGATCGCAGTAGGAATGCTGATAGACCATACCATCCACCGTAGATCCAGACAGTGTCTATGGTATCAAAACAATATTCCAGTTGTTCACATAACCACAGTTTGCTACCAATCTGGCCACTGCTGAAAGCATCTTTATCTACGTTCAATAGCCGACTCATTTCTCTGCTGTTTTTTCCATGTTTCGATAGTTTTATCTAATCCATTACTTAATGTTATTTTTGGCTCCCACCCTAAAATTTGTGTAATTAAATTATGATTACTGTTAAGCCAATATATCTCACCCTGGCGAGCTGGTTTTTTGTTCCAATTAATATGCCCGTTCCAATTAATCTTGCGAGCAATGAGATTCGCGTAATCTTTAATTTTAATAGGATTGTCGGGGCCTATTGTAAAAATTTTACCGTGTACCTTATCCGGATTCATTATAACTGCCAGCCAAGCATCTAATAAATCATCAATGTAAATAAAATTGCGATAAGGCTCTGCGTACCCTAAATTAATTTCCGTCGGATTAGATAACATTTGGGTAATAATTTGTTCTGTAACAAAAAAATTATTATCTTTTCTACCATAACTATTTGTCTGTCTAATGGCACTAAATGGAAATCCGCAACTGCGATGCATATATTCTAAATATTTTTCAACGCCATACTTAGCAACAGCGTAAGGAGCATTTGGATTGGGTTGTGTATGCTCATCAAATGAAACACTTTCTTTTGGAACTAAATTATATTTTACCTCATCGCTAATTAATTGCCATCCATATACTTCCATTGTGCTGGCAAATACAAAGTTTTTCAAATTTGAAATCCGCGAAGCGGCTTCGATCAGGTTAACACTGCCAACATAATTGATTTCACTAAAAGTAATCTGCTCATAGAAACTTTTTTCAACTTCGGTTCTCGCGGCAAGATGAACAATAATATCCGGAGAAAAATCTAACGTTTCTTGTGTTACCTTAATATGATCTCGAAGATCATTAACCAAATGCCGCACTTCAAATTGTTTTTCGAGCAACGGACTTATATGAGTTCCTATGAATCCGGAACTACCGGTCAACAATAATTTCATATAAGTCCTTGATAAAATTTTGCCAACTCAGGAAAAGTCTTAATAAAATCAGTTCCTTTTCTACGGTCATATTCTTTAAAATAATTAGCAAAATTATAACGATCAATTGCTAGTTTTTCTGGATCTACGTTAACTTGTTCCTGCATAAAAGCAAGATTTCTTTCCATTTTAGCAATTTCAAAATCGTAAAAACCAACAAGATTTTCAATATCGGAATTTGCTTTCATAAAGTCAATTGCTTCTTCTAAATATGAATCAAAAGTTATAGGCAATACGTGTATGTTTTGCCAAGCTGGATATCTCAATAAAGGTATATCAAACCAAACTCGTTGAACTGGAGGAACAACAAAATCTGGGTGATTGTAATTTTCATCTTCGATAGGGATATATTTCGTCCCTTGATTTTCTTTCGAATACAAGGTGCGCAGTTCTAAAATATACTCTAAGAATCCTTTTATCCTAGGAACA
>CAINVS010000323.1 GCA_903854205.1 uncultured Bacteroidota bacterium
TACGATACGTCTGCCAATTTCCCAATGCGTAATAACCATTGCCCAATTCACCGACTTTACGATACTTTCACGGGCCGTTTCGATGAGCGTCTTTATTTCAGAGTACAAGTTTTCCGATATTTTCATATTTCGCTGATTTTATATCTTACACAAACATTTTTTGCAACTCAAAAGTACACTTCCCGGTTCTTTTTTCAAAAGATGGTTATTGGCTCGCCAGCCTCGTAGCAAACCTGCTATTAGTCGTTTGGGTTCGTTGTCCAACTGGTTAAAGACTGAACAAATCTCTTTGTCAAGTCGTCATATTGGTCAGCAAGGAACGAAGCAACTTCAGCAAATGAAATAATGCTATTTTCATTATTCTGATTAACCGGCTGAATGTACACAACAACAATTTCATAGTCTTTACTGGTATTTGTAAAAATACCTGAATCCGTAAGCACCCAGCCAATCTTCGTCAGCAGAGAAATCAAGTTGTCGTATTTTCTTTTCTGAATAGTCGCACCATAAATTTTTATGATACCGTCTACGAGTTTAGTAATGTTGATTTGCTTAGCTTTATCTAAATACCAATCTTGTTTGTCACGGCGTGAACCTTGGTCGGTTTTGATCTCAATGAAATAAACTTTCTTTGCTGCCTCACAAACCGCTACATAGTCAATTTTGAATGATTTGTTCAGGTCCGGAAGTTTTTCGGAAACATCGCCAACTCTTACAGGAAATTCTGGAACGATGAAGTCTATACTGTCCCCAAATTTTGACTTAATAATTTTGTCAAGGTAGATTGCAAAGAAAATATCCGCACGTCTTTCAAGTTGATAAGCGGGCAAATTTCTCCAGTCGTCAAGCAATGAAAAAAGTCTGTCAATCAGTACTTTTGAATTTAATGATGTGTCCATAAATGATTGATATGTCTTTGTGTTTTTAAATCGTAAGCGTTTAAATGCGGGCAATTTATCCATTAGGATTGCCGATAATGGTTTCAGGCTTGTCGGAGGTAGTGACTTTTACCACTAATGTGTGTGCAGAGCACTGAACTGCCACTATTGCCAAACCGTTGTTGGATGCTGGCGTTCTGTCTGTATGTCTGTAGCCTTTATCAAGCTGTCTTTTTTGTTTTTTTAGGTTTCTCTATTGTAAAAAGGTCAGCCGTAAATTTTTCGTAAAGTTCAAATAGAAAAACCATTCTGTTTGCTTCACTTGTAAATGCTTGTGATCTATAAGCTAAATCCACTGCTTTATCCAATTCTTTGTGTGCTTTTACCAAAGTTGGTGGCATTGTCAAAGGGTCGTAAAGGTCAGCAAGTGAACTGTTAGGAAATTGCAATCTTGCATCCAATACTTTTTGTGCTGCTAATTCAATACCTTTTACTTGTTTGTCGTTTGGATTTTCCGGGAAAGGGAAATTATTATAAACAATGGAGTTAGAATATCTTAAATCACCTTTTAATCTTCCGCAAACTGTTCTTATCCAAATATTATGCATTTTGGATATTAAAACTCCAAAATGGAAGTTATTCGCATTGTCAATATAAAAGTGTGGGTCTAACGGAATTATATCATTTTTCAAAAAACCGATTGGAATATAGTCTCTATTTGAAGAGGACATCTGTGGGATAAATAAATAATCGTTTATCGGTCTTCGTATGCTTTCAAATAAATGTGGATTTTCGGGTCTGAATTTTTTTACTTCAGATATTCTTTCGATTACGAATTTCATATTTCTTAATTCAGAAGGATTAATGTTTTCCAACCAAAGTGCATATCTAATTTTGTTATTAATAAATTCACTAGCACCCACTGTTCTTTTGAAGAACTTTTTAGATAAAGGCTCTTTATTCACAAATTCAAGCATTTCAGTTTCGGTAAATAACAAAAATCCTTTGTCATTAGCTCTTGACCCATTTTTCATATTAGGCACATGACTAATTGGTTTAGACTTTTTGTTGATGAAAATATCTTTAGCATCAAACAAATACGGATTTATATTCTTTACTTTTATTTCGTGGGCTTCGCCCTTTATATCTTCATATTCAAAAATACTCTTGTTGTCAGTATCGTAGTTGGCAAATCCAACTATCACACAAAATACAGCAGCAACTCCTTTTGCTTCATTATTCCATTTAAAAGTTTGATGAGCAAAATGAATTCTGATATTGTATTGATTATTTAACTTAGACCATAAAATACTTATTTGTTCACCTTGGCAAATTGAGTTTGTAGAAACAAATCCTACTTTTATTTTTGTAGACTGAATTAATTGAGCCGCTCTTAAATACCAACCAGCAACATAATCCAACTTCACTTTTTCACCAAAGACATATTCAAGTTCCTTTCTCTGAATTTCATTTTGATACCTCTCGCCTATAAAAGGTGGATTTCCAATAATAAATGTTAGTTCATTTTTAGAAATCACACTTTGCCAATCTATCGTTAATGCGTTTCCATGAACAATTTTTGCAGATTTTTTCAAAGGTAAACGAACAAAATATTGTCCAAACTCATTGCTAATTTGCATATTCATTTGGTGGTCAATAAGCCACATAGCAACCTCGGCAATACGAGCAGGAAACTCTTCATATTCAATTCCGCACATCATATCTACGTCAAGATATATTATTTCTCTAACGTCAAATACTCTTTGCCCTGTTTTGTTTGATGCTCTTAAAATCTCTAATTCCAACAAACGTAATTCACGGTAAGTAATTACAAGGAAGTTACCACAACCACATGCAGGGTCGAGGAATTTAAGCGTGCTAAGTTTTTTATGAAATTCAGAAAGTTTATTTTTATTGTCCTTGATACTTTCAAATTCTTTCCAAAGGTCATCCAAGAAAAGCGGTTTGATAAGTTTTAAAATATTGGTTTCACTTGTGTAGTGTGCTCCCACATTTCTGCGTTCTTCTGGGTTCATTACGCTTTGAAACATTGAACCGAAAATTGCAGGAGATATTTTGCTCCAATCAATATAACAGCAGTCAAGCAAGGCTTGACGCATTTTTGTGTCGAAACTTGCTGTTGGCAAGTTTTCTTCAAAAAGTTTTCCGTTTACATACGGAAAGTCGGCAAGTTGCTCGTCAATATTTTTAAAACGATTTTCTTTCGGTGTATTTAATACTTGAAAAAGTTCTTGCAGTTTTGATGCAAGGTCGCTTCCGTCTTCGGCTGTTCGCTGTTCTAAATATTCTTGAAATTGTTGTTTGTTGAAAATGGTTGTGTCTTCGGAAAACAAACAAAATAGAATACGAACCAAGTAAACTTCTAAAGGGTGTCCTGTATAGCCAATTTCTTCAAGCCTGTCGTGAAGTTTGCCCATTAACTCAGCTGCTTTTATGTTTGCAGGGTCTTGTTCTTTGTAAACCTTTTTTTGATAACCTAAAATGTAACCAAAATGTTGAACATTATTTACAAGGTCGTTCAATTTAAACGCTACGGTCTTATCTTCTTCAAGGTCATAAAGTCTAAAATTTTCAAAGTCAGAAACGAGAATGTATTTCGGCAATTCATGTTGTTTCAGCCCATGAGTATAGTCAATAGCTTGTTGATATGCTTTGTCAAGGTTTTTTCCGCGACTTTTCATTTCAATCAGAATCGTTCCTTTCCAAAGCAAGTCAATATAACCATTACTATCGTCAAGTTTCTTTACCTTATGTTCAAA
>CAINVS010000324.1 GCA_903854205.1 uncultured Bacteroidota bacterium
AAATTGGGGTTATAATTTCTACAAATATAACCCTCGCAAAAGACAAATGCAAGTTTAGAAACAAATTATTTGAATGTATTTGGTTTTAATCAAGATTAGAAAAACTTCCGATATCAAAAAAGAATCGGCCTATTTCTAATTTTGCGGCAGCTATTTCCGAACGGACTGCGCCTCTTTCAGCAGTGCTTCTTCGGCATTATCTGAGCTAATAAAACTGTATTTTCCTTTACCAAAATCAGCCACTCTGCTCAGATTGGTCTTAACATGTTTATATTCTTTGTCGCTGAAATAGAAGACACTGAGTTTGATATCCTTTTTACTTTGTTTTTTAATCAGCTTTTGAGTTGCAGCATCCAGTTTGAAATTACCGTCTGTCGATAGAATAATGCGGTTATTACCGCCAGATATAAAACTTTTTCTTGCTTCAGCATAGGAAAGCTGCAGTCCGGCTGCAATATTACTGGAGGTTTTAACTTTCAGGTTGTTAAGACTGTTCATCACTGCAACTTTGTTTTTGGCAGAAGTGGGCGGCAGCATAAGTTCGGCAACATCCGAATAGGCAATAATACTGATATAATCCTCTTCACGCAATAGCCCCAGAAATTTTTCAAGAGATTGCTTCAAAAGCGGGAGTTTTTCCGGACTGTCCATTGATGCGGAGATATCGAGCAATAAAATGAGATTGTTTGCAGCAAAACCATCCATGCTCGGTATAGGAATTGAGTCCCTTTCCTGATTCAGACTGTCCAACCTCTTTTTTTCGAGCATCTCCATGAATTTGGCAACATCAGGTACTGCGTCATTTCTGAGGCTGTCGAAAGCCGGATGTTCCGGATAAACTACTTCAAAAATTGGGGGCAATTCATCTGCAAAAATTCTCTTTTCTTTGCTGTGAATGATAAGCCTGTTGTACAAATAGGTCATACCATGCTCAAAACGATTGTAAACGCCCAATTGATCAATATTGTAGTAGTAATAGGCACTACTGCATTCTAATCCGGAATATCGGGATGAGGAGGAATTCAGATATTCGGTAGTGCTCGAAAGCAATGATTCTGCTGCTTTGATCATAAGGTCGTAACGAACGCGAATGTAGGTATCATCGGCAGGAACGGCACTGAGATAACTGTTTCGGTTTAGCTTCAGGTCCCTGATGCTTTCCCGGAGTTGCTTGCAGTCATTTGACAAAATAGCACTTTTGTCCTTGGCCCTCACTGCCTTGAGCAGTCTTTTCGACTGTTGAATGGACAGATTGAGCTGAAGGAAGAGATTCGTATAAGAAGAATTTTCAGGATAATAAGCATTCAAAATGCCATTGAGATTCCAATACAATTTATCCTGCAGGGCATAAATGTCAAAATAAGCAACTTCAATCTGTCGAAGCCATTTGTAACCCTGTTCCAGGTATTTGTCATTTTTATAACTGCCGGAATTGATGTAATTATCAAGCCTGTTGCGCAGATCGTCAATTTTTTGGCTTACTGCATTTATTTTTTTGACCTGTTCCAATGCTTTGACCCGCTGTTCTATGAGAATGTGTTGATTCTCCTCATAGATTTTCAGATAGAGGGAATCGGGTAGGACAGGAAAGTACTCATAATCTGAAAGGACCGGTTTGGGGCTATATTTTATGTCAGTTGCTTTCAGTTCTACAAACTGATTAAAACTGTTGTTCAGTTGTTCGAATTCATCGTGCATAATCGTCAGTGAATAGATTACCTCATTTGAGTAAATCAGATAATTATTGACAGCACGGCAGGTTTGCTCCGTCAACATAGTCTGAGCAAATGACTGAAAAAAAAGGAAAAACCAACAATAGCGCGAAAAATATGTTAAAATGATCTTCATTTCTTTGGTTTCACGTATGTGTTCAAATCCATAAAAGACATGAGCCGAACGCGAAAAATATTTCCTTATTTGGACGGAACCTTAGCTAAAAACTGTTCCCAGGACTTAGCGGCAATGGCAGTCGTATAATTTTCAATATAATAAGAACCTGCCGAAGGATCGATAATATGGTCTATATGACTTTCCAATTTGAGTAGCTGCTGAACATTTCTGGCAATTCTTCTGCTGAATTCGGCCGAGGCCGCGGAAGTATCTGTCGGAATGACCTCAATGCTGTAAACACCGGCGATAGCTGCAGACAGGGCTTGTGTGGTATTGGAAATCATATTCCAATAAGGTTCTGCGGATGCCTCACTTTGTGAACTGACAGCATGAATTTTGGGCCATTTTGCTTTTTCTACATTATATGCTTCCAAAACAGCGAGCCAAATTCTTTTAAATGCGCGCAAAGCAGCAATCGACAGAAAATAATCATCACTGACAGTGAATGTAATTCTGAACTGTTCCTGAGCTTTATCTGCGGTCAATCCGGCTGCAATCAGCGCATCGAAAGCTGAGGCTATATGCTTCAACAATAGTGCAAGGTCTGAAATAACAGATTTTCCAATTTTAATATGCTGATTTACAGCTGTATAATTGGGTAAAATGCCGGAAATGTTTTGTAAAACTGAAATTGATTTAGACAGATCAACTCCCAAATCAAAACTGCCTTTTCCTGCTTTTGCTTCGGGCAATGCTGCAAGTTCGTTCAGCCATTCAGTTGGCGCTTTTTCAAAAGCAGTTCCGCAAAGGTGAATGTCAATCATCTGCAGATAAACGCCTTTCAATATTGTAGAGAGCGCTTTTGGAGATCCGTCTTCAATGCAAAGGGTGACAGATTCCACGCCGCCTTCCAATGATTTTAGAATCAATTTATTCAGCACTTCAGCATTTGTTCCGTCAAAATGGAAAGGTTCTGAAATCATCCAGTCGTTGCTGTTCAGTGCTGGTAAAGCAACAGCAGTTGTATCTTCCTTTCGGTAAAATGGTTTTATTTTAACGGCATCTTCCAATTGCAGCACAATTTCACTAAAAGGTCTTCCCTTCAGGAATTTTTCAATTTTTTTCATCCATTCCGAAGTGTTGAGTGTCTCAAATTCGGCCAGTAATTCCTTAGCGCTGTTCATTGTTATAATTTTTTGAAAATACAGATAGTTTGGGTTCGACAGGCTTAATTGATTTAACCCACCTGAAAATTCAAATTTCGGATTCTTTATTTAAAGTTGCAAGTTCTTACCAAAATAAAAGGGCAAAACACTGAAACTAAAACTTATTTTTTTTATTAAATAAGGTAAGATGCGCGGAAAAGTATTAAATTCGCATTACAAGCAGTAAATTCTATGAAAGCAGTAATACCGGTAGCAGGAGCAGGAACAAGACTCCGACCACATACCTACACTCAGCCCAAGCCACTTATTCCCGTAGCGGGCAAGCCTATAATTGCCTCCATCATAGACCAATTGGTTGATGCCGGCATTAGCGAATTTATTTTTATCGTCGGTTATCTTGGCGATAAAATCAGGGATTTTGTGGAGTCCCGCTACTCGCATCTCAGTACTGAATTTGTCTATCAGGACGAACGTCTAGGTTTGGGACATGCGCTATGGGTGGCAAGATTGGACTACGAAAAATGTGATGATATACTTATCGTATTGGGTGATACAATTTTTGACGGAGATTTGAACGATATTCTTACATCTCCAAACTCCTGTTTGGGTGTTAAAAAAGTAGAAGATCCGCGCGAATTTGGCGTTGTAGTGATGGGCGAAGACGGATATATCAAGCAGGTGATTGAAAAGCCGCGCATTCCAAAGTCAAATCTGGCCATTGTCGGTATTTATAAAATAACAGAAGTTCCGAAATTTATCTCAGCGCTTCATTATGTTATCGAGCATAATATCCGTACCCGCGATGAGTTTCAACTGACTGATGCGCTGATGTATATGCTTGAACAGGGCAGCAGATTTACTATCTGTCCTATTGAGAACTGGTTTGACTGCGGCAAAAAGGAAATTTTGCTTGAAACTAATGCTATGCTGCTCAAGCGCCGCGAACCTCAGGAAAATCTGCCAAAATTTGACAATACCATCATAATTCAGCCGGTGAGTATTGGTCAAAATTGCAATATCAGCAATTCTATTATTGGTCCAAACGTATCTGTAGGAGATCATTCTACTCTCAATTACGCTATTGTGCGTAATTCTATCATCGGTAGTTTTTCTTCTATCGAAGAAGCCGTACTGCACCGTTCCATTATTGGCAGCGATGCTTCTATAAAAGGACTGAGTCAGAGTTTGAATATTGGGGATAACACTGAGATTGATTTTAGTTAATCTGTAACAATGATAGCAGAAAATACAAACTTTTAGGTTCCCGGTATCTAATTGTGTTTCCACGAGATATAATATTAAAGGCTGCTTCGAATATGAAGCAGCCTTTAATGTTTTTTTGAATTCGAAGTGCACTATAAGCGTTATTAGTTTTGCTTACCCTCCTAAATAAAAATTACCAAAAAAATAATTTTCTATTCATGTTCACACTTTTTAAAAGTTGTACATAAAGCTATATTAAATCAGAAAAAGTTCAGAAAAACTAAGAAATTCTTTAAACCTGAGCTATACAACTAAAAGCAAGCCCTCTTTTCGATAAAATTAAAGTAAAACTAAGCGCTACCCAAACTGGCGAAGCACTCGAAGATGCTGCTGAAAGCGAAGTTAACACAACTGAAAATCTTCCAGAGGACAACTTGGACTTCTTTTGAGCGCTGTAAAGTATTTTTTGTGCAATAAAAGGGCGCTAATATAAAATTATTTAATGTAAAAAACAAGCACCGTTTATTTATTTATAAATATAGTTCATTTTGTTTAAAAACGCCTTGTTTATAATGATTTATGTCATTAAATTTAACCCACAAGTTTTTCAATATTTTCTAACAAACTAATTAAACCAAACTTTATGGCCGAAGAATTAAGTCTTGATAGTATCAAGGACATGAAAAAAGCCGATTTTATTAAGGCTTTCAAAAACAAAGCTGCCTGGAAAAAAGCAAAGTCTGTAATCATTCTGGTAGATTACAAACTCGAAGGTAAAAAAGCAATCATTGCCATTCCTTTCAAAAAAGAGAACGAAATGAAACTTGAGATGAAAAGGCTCAAGAAGGAAAAGCTGCATATACTTAAAAAATCGGGTGGTGGAACAATTAAAATAGAAGTTGGAGCCGATGGTCAAAGAGAGGCAAAAATCGAATTAGGTATTGGTGGACTCAAACCGGAATTGCTTCTATTGAAAGCTAGCCCTCTTTTTGAGAAAATTAAATTGAGAATTCAGGCTACTCAAAACGAAGAAGCTATGGCAGATGCAGCTGCTTCTGAGGGCGAAGTGGATACTAATGAAAATTTGCCGGAGGATAGCCTTGATGACGTTGCAGTTGATGAAAGTCCTGAAGAGGCAGAAAGCGCAGAACCTGAAACTGAAGAAGCGGATAATAATACATCCCTAATTACAGAAATTAATAGTTTAACAAGCAGAATCGGAACTTTATTCAGAGATAGAATTCAACCAATTGCTAATGCGATTAGAGGCAACTCTGCAACTCAAGAACATTTACAGCAAACAGAGGAAACTTCTGAATTGATAGACAGTTTAAAAGAAAAATTTGAATCTGCCGGCGAAGAGGTAAAAAGACAGGTTAATGATTCAGTAAATCGAATATTAAATTTAGTCCCCAATTTAGATAGAATCAAAACAGCACTTAGAAATCTATTTCGAGGAAATTCTAATGAAAACACCAATACTACTGAGCAAGGCGGGTCATTAAACGAAGGCCCGGCCACTGAAAATGTAGCTCTTGACAGAAATAAATTAAAAAGTTACGCAGATCAGGGAAAAGCTATTGCTGATGAATTTAAGTCATTAAAGGCCATAATTAAAACAAATTTGGAAGACCTTCAGTCTGAAAATGAAGATGTGGAAAAGGTTAGTAAGATGATTGAAAAGGTACAAAAACATGAGGATATATTCGACGCAATGTCTGAAGAAGAAAAAGAAAAGGTACAAAAAATGCGTGATACTATCAAAACCAAGGTTACGCCTGAATTGGAGAAAATGATGGACGATGTTGTTAGGTATTTGAGAGTAAGAGATAACATTGCTGAATCCAGAGCTAGAGACCAACAAGGCGTCAGGGATAATATCCAGGATTTAAGGTCTAGGCTTGAAAGTTTAAAAGCAAGTTTAGCAAATTAAAAAATATCTTAAAACTATAACAACAACATTATATTATGGCTCTTATAGATGAAATTAGAAATTTTAGAGAAGAATATCGCTTGCAAAGGGCATATTTTGAACAAGATGGTTTACTGACAGATATTGAAAGGCAGCAATTAGATGAGCTTGCTGCAGAGATCAGTCAGCTTGAACAGGCATTTACCAGGCAAGAACAGCAAAGCACTCGAACTACTTCAACTACTCGCCCTACAACGACTCCTACTACGACTCCTACAACTACCCCTCCGCTTGTAAGTGTAGAACCGGAAACACATGACGAAATGTCTATTCCGGTAGAAGAGGGTGTTGGCGTAAATATTTCTTCCGAATCGGACGGTAATATGTCAATAGGAGTATCGGTTGAAGAAGACGGCACTTCTGTAGGCTATTCTGTGAGTACTAGCGGTGAGACAACAGTAAGTATAGGACATGAGACTGAAGGAGAACATGGCACTACTTCTGTTGGCCTAGAAGTTAGTTCTGAGGGTAATTTTACAGCATCAGCAGAACATGAATTTAACAATGAGGTAACAGCTTCGGCCGAGATAACCAATGACTCGGTAACCTTAGCTTTAGGCAGAGAATGGGATATGCCCGAGGTAAATTCATGGACATATTTATTGCCGCCTAGTCCCGCAACATTTGGATTGGGTGTTGTTTTAAGTGCTCGATTGAATGGAAAAGCAGGAATTGAAGCTAGCGAAGGTATAAATTTTGCCGAAGGAACTTCCTCGATAGGAATAACAGCAAAGGGCAGCCTGACGGGCACAGTTCAAGTAACAGGTGAAGCGCTTGGAATTATACAAGCGGGTGGAAATTCCAGACTCACTGCATCCATTACAGGTACCGGTGAATTGGTTTATAACGGATCTACGCTTTCCCCCAATGCTTCAATTACAGCAAAACTGGTGTTGTCATTTAACGTTTTAATCGGTCTTTCAGAATCGATTATAACCGCTGCCAGGTCTTTTGATGTTTCAAGAGAGGACCTAACTTTTAGTTATCCGATTTCTTCGTTGGAGCTTCTAAAGGTGGTTGGTGTTCGTATTGTAAATGGAAGTATTACCGGTACGCCTAGTTTTGAACCCGGAAAGGATTTAGAGGCGGTTAAGAGTGCAATCAACAGCGGTGTGCAAAGAATTAAGGCAGCCTGGGAAAGAATCAAACATTATTTTGATGCAGCCGGAAATCTCATTCAAAATGCAGCTGAAACTGTAGTTGAGGTTTATGATAGCACTGTTGATGCAACAGCTAATGTAATTGAGACAGGAGTAAATACTGCAGTCGAGGTTTATGATGCCGCATCAGATAGAGTTACTGAATCACTTGATGACATTGGAGATGGAATAAATAATCTCAGAGATAGAATCAATAATATGGACTTAAACCCATTTGATTAGTTCAAAAATATAAAATTATAATAATATGACAATTCAGGAAATGCAACAAGCGTTAACCAGCCTCAGAACCAGGTTAACCACTTATAGAAGTGACTCATTAAGCTCTACTGATGATACTCCAAGAGTGATAGACGAAACGGAACAAAGGAGAATCAATCAATATGATGCGGAGATAAATACCATGCAAGAACAGTTGAATCGATTACTTGCCAATCAACAGCAAGGCAATCAAACTAATAGAGGGGCAAGTCCTGTAAATATTTCACATAGTGTTCAATTAGTCCCACAACCTACAAATATGTCATGTTGGGCTGCTGGTATTGCTATGATGGTTAGTTGGAAAAATAACATTTCTATTTCACCCGAAAATATTGCAGAGTCTCTGGGCTATGAAGGAGAAATGAAAACTGGCTTAAACCCTGAGGATACTGCTGCTTTTACCAGATGGGGAATGAGCTGGGAACCACCGGTGAATTATACTATTGAAGCTTTTGCAGGAATTCTTCGTCGAGGTCCAGTTTGGATTGCTGCTAAAGTAGGTGGTCCTCATGTAAGAGTTATATATGCAATGAGCGGAGATGGTACACCTGATGGTACACGTGTTTCAATACACGATCCTTCTCCCGTAAATAGCGGATCTTCGTACACAAAGACCATGAGAGAATTAGCGAGTGAGATGAATACCTTAGTTTCTGAAGAACTTTCATTTGATAAACCTATATATTTGGCAACTATTTAATTTATTGAATAAATAAATAAATATTAAATAACCTTTATCCTTCGATTAAAAAGGGCGCCATTTCTGGCGCCCTTTTATGGTTTTAATCCAAATCCAACATTATTTGTCC
>CAINVS010000325.1 GCA_903854205.1 uncultured Bacteroidota bacterium
AAGTCCTCTTTTTTCATTTTAAGTTGGTTTGAAGTGTAAAGAAAAGTTATTTCCGTACATTTTTTTAGACCTTTTTGAATGAGGTCAAAAAATGTCCAGAATAACTACTTTCTTTACTTACACACTTACTGGGACGCTCCCTTTTTTCTAAAAGTTTAAACTTTCGTTTTGATGGAATTTTTTAATTTTGAAGTATGAAACATATCATATTTCTTCTTTTGATACCCCATTGTCTGTTTGCACAGAAATCAGATATAATTATTCAGCCCATCTTGGGTTCCAGTCTTTTTTATGTAAATGAAAAAGAAGTCATTGTACCGGATGAATATTGGTACAGACATCATCAAATGGCTTTTGGTTTAGATTTTGGACATGTTTTTTTTAAAAAATATTATCGGACAGGTTTGGAAGCCAAGCTCTTGCTGCATTGGGGCGGAGCTGATAAATACAGCAATATTCATTATCTGTTCGGATGGTACAATCAGTTCAATATGACTGCCAAAACAAAAAAGTTGCGAATGTTTCTCGAACTTGGTATTCATGTGGGCAACCTTTATCTCGCAAAATATGCCTATAAAACTGATAAAATGCCGGGTTTATTTTACTTGGGTGCCGGCTATGGTGCCGGCTACCAAATCAGTAAAAATTTATCAATTTACGCTTCTGTTACACTTTATCCGCTATTGATTTATCAGCCATTTTATTTTTATTACGGGAATTATGAATTTGGCTTGGAGTGGCATTTTGAAAAGTTTAAATAAGTCATCTAATTGAGTCAGATTTTTTTATTTTTTAACATATTTAAATATCCTACTGCGGCGGTTCCTTCGGAAGTTTGCCTATTACGGCAACGGCTTTTACTGTTGCTTCTTCACAGCGTTACAAACAGAATATAGTTCCTGTGTCATACGGCTTTTCTGCTATCATGCAATTGCGCCCGGTGCATTGCCAATACACATTTGAGGCCTTGAAACAAACTCGTGTCGGTCTTATTGCAGAGGAAGTTAATAAAGTGATTCCCGAAATTGTGGTAAAACAAGACGAAAAAGGAGAGGAGGCCACTGATGTAAACGGCAAAACTATGGGTATTAATTATTCTGAATTAACGACTTTTCTTATAAAGGCAATTCAGGCGCAGCAGGCTCAGATTGAGTTACTCAAAAAACAGAATGAAGCACTTGAAAAACGCCTTCAGGCAGTAGAAAATAAATAAACCCGTATCCTTCATTAGAATTCACTTCGAGTAGCCTTCGGGTTCCGTCTAAATTAGTGTTTAAATGTTTTTCAAGTATTGATTTTGTTAAAAAAAACTCTAAAAATCACTAGCCGCAGGCACCATTTCAGAGGTCGAAAGCACCAGCATATAGAATCGGCCTTTTCGAGTACAAGTCTTAGCCTGAAAATTCAAAAAAAGTGCTAACAATATCAAGCTGAAGGACAGTCTGGCCGATTCTGGTTTTGGGGGTGTAGAGTCGTACACCCGTACGACTCTACACCCCCAAAAATGCATTGATTTCGACTTGATTTTTTGTTACTTTTGTATCAAGACAAAAGTAAAAAAAGCCCGCGGCAGCG
>CAINVS010000326.1 GCA_903854205.1 uncultured Bacteroidota bacterium
CCATTTGGTGAAAAAGCAGTAGGAATTGAAGGTTTATTGGCCTGAACTGTTACATTCAGTGTATCGGTATCGGTACAACCATCTAAAGAAGTGGCGGTAATAATAAATGCATAAATACCGTCATCATCCGGTTGGACATTAGTATTATGTTCAGAAACTGTACTGAAGTTGGCATTGCTTGGTCCTACAGAAACCCAAGAATAAGTTACACCAGATGCAGTCTGATCATTACCTCCGCTAAGCGTAGTCAACTGACCCCATGTTATGGTAGTATCAGTTGCCATACTTGGCAGTACACCTGCATTGAGTACAGGTTGAAAAAGAGCAGAGACAGTAGAACTGCCTGTAGAAACGCAAGCATCTGCGCCTGTTACAGTTACGGAATAGTTGCCTGCAGCAGCCGTTGCAAGATCTTCAGTTGTTTCACCGTTCGACCAAAGGTAAGTCAAAGGAGCAGTTCCCCCGCTCGCAGTAAGTGAAACAGCTCCTGTACCGGTCTGACCGCAAGCTTCATTTACACTGCTGAGTGTTAAACTGATATTGCTGCCTCCACCGACTGTTATATTATTTTCCACATGAGAACAGCCATTGACATCAGTGATGATGACATCGTAATCGCCGGCAGCCAAACCGCTTATATTTTGAGTTGTTGCCGAATTATTCCATAGGTAAGTATAACCGGGAATTCCTCCAGAAGGCGTGATTGAAATACTTCCGTCAGCAACACCGCAACCTGCATCAAAAGAACTGAAACTTAAAGTAACAGCAGATGGTTCTGTAATTGTTACCGGTGAAACAATAAGAATACAGCCATTTGCATCATTAACTGTCAAGCTGTATGTATTTCCGCTGAGACCTGTTAGGTCTTCATTTGTAGCACCGTTAGACCAGGCATAGCTGTAATTTGGAGTGCCACCGGTTACTGAAACAGCAATAGAACCATTGGCAGCGCCGTTGCAGTTCACATTGGAAGGAGTTGTTACTGCCAAAAGCACAGTTGGCTCAGAAATAGAAATGTTAGACAATGTTGAAGTGCAACCGATATTGTCTGTTACAGTAACAGCATAATTTCCTGCACTGAGACCACTAATGTCTTCGGAGGTCGCTCCGTTGCTCCAAGTAAAGATGTAAGCTGGAGTTCCGCCATTGACACTGATGTTGATACTTCCGTTGGCGTTACCAATACAACTCACATTGGTTGATGTAGAAAGGGAAGTACTCGGTGTTCCGATTGCATTTACAGTATTAGGGCCGTTTGTAATAGTACAACCGTTGGCGTCGCTAATAGTTAAGGTATAATTTCCTGAACTCAGTCCTGACAAATCTTCAGTAGTTGCGCCATTGTTCCAAGCAAAGCTGTATCCTGAACTGCCTCCTGATACACTTATGTTTACAGTACCGCCTAAAGAACAGGTAGCATCAGTCACTGCAACAGTATTTGTTGTTAATGCTGAAGGTTGAGTTATTGTAGTTGTAGCTGTCGAAGTACAACCGTTTACATCGCTGATAGTTACAGTATAAATTCCTGCATTAATTCCGGTATTATTTTGGGTGTTGACGCCATTCGACCATATGAAATTGTAGGCAGGAGTTCCACCACTGGCAATAAGGGAAACTGAACCTGTAGATGCTCCATTGCAGTTGACATTGGTTGGGGTTGCAGTTGCAGTTACTACTGTAGGCTGAGTTATTGTAATTGATGCTGTTGCAGTACATAAACCTGCATCTGTTACAGTTACAGTATAAGAACCTGCTCCAATTCCTGTATTGTTTTGAGTTGTTCGGCCATTAGACCATAAGAATGTATATCCTGGTGATCCGCCTGCAGCATTTAGATTGACTGAACCTGTAGTACCGCCATTACATGTAACATTTGTTGAAGAAGCAATGGTAGCAGTTGGAGCAGCAGTTGCATTTACAGTGTAAGGGCCACCTGTAAATGAACATCCTCCTGCATCTGTAACGGTTACGGTGTAGTTATTAGCACCAACATTTGTAAGATCCTGAGTGATTGCGCCATTACTCCAAGAATAATTAAATGAACCGGCACAGGTAGTTGTGAATACAATACCTGTTCCTGGTGTTGGACCGGCAGAGAAAATAGTAGTACCGTTTTGAACAAGATTATAAGAATTTTCGGCTTCCCATGTACCTGCCGTATAGGTCAACTGTAAAGTTTGTCCTGCAGGAATTGAGAAAGTTACACTTGAATTAAAACCCTGTGCTGCACTTACAGAAAATGGACTGCCGGGAATTGCTGTGCCATTAGCTCTAATTGTCAAGAAACCACCGTTCCAACCATCGCCATAAGAGTCGGACATGTTTAATGTGTAAACACAAGGCGCGGCAGTTACAGAAATATTTACAGCACCCGTATTTCCATTACAGTTGGAATTTGTTATGCTGTTTAGCGTAATTGAATTAGCCGAGTTTGTTAACTGGCTGAAACTTGCCGCACAGCTATTGCCATCATTAGACACATTAAAAGAAATAGTCTGTCCGCCGGTATAACCAGTAAAGGTAAGCGTCTGTCCTCTTGTACCGCTTTGTACCATTGAACCTGCACCGGTATTTACCACAGTATAAGTTGCTGCAGGATTAAAACCAGGATAGCCACCTGTTAGGGTTACAACTACATTATTACAGTTTTGTAGAAAGGTTGCACGTATAGAATCAAGGAAAATGATTTCAACCGGAATTCCCATATCGTAACAGTTATCCAAATTGTTGTCGTAATTAATGACTGTATTTGGATTGCCATTATTATCGCCATCATCCATAGTGATAGGAACCATCCAAATACGATTGCCTAAGGCCGCACCTAAAATAATACTTGCAGGTGTATTACAATCAGAAAAATCACCCCCTGTCCAGAATAACGTGGTAAAATTTGGATCGAGTGAAGGATCGGTAATTGCCGGATTTGGTACACCATCATAAATGGCATACATCAATTCTGCTTGTTCGCCGACTACAGGAGTAGGGAGAACAAAATTACTGTCAGTTTCGACTGTAAGGCAAGAACCTTTGCACATCAATACAGGACTTGTAACAATATTACCGTTCAAACGTGTAGTTACTGTTCCGGCATTAGCGAGACAACTTGGGGGATTAACAATGTTACAGTTTGTAGATCCTGTACCGCTTGATTGTGTAAGCGTAAGGTTTTGTGCCACATTTGCAAAGTTTGTTATTGACATAACATAAACCTGGCCTACAATTGCCCCTGGAATTACCGGAAATTCAAGAGCTGCAGGGTCATAACTGCAGTCTATTACAGAGCCGTTAGTACCGCCTGATCCCCATAAACCGCAGCTACTGTTAGCTGCAGCAAGGTTTGGGAAAGGTCCCCAAATAATAAAATCCACATCAGAAGTACCCGTAAGGGTCATATTGATATTGCCTGCAGTAGCTATTTCGAAATAATAAAAATTTGCATTTGGAGCTGTAATTAAACAATCCCAATCATTCACAGGATCGGTAACTGTACCATCACCCGTATTCACACCTGCCGGATAATTCAAACCTACCTGTGTACAGACAGGTATAAGTGGAAGTGCAGTGCAGCTGGGTTGCACCCAAGTTACTTCCAATACAAAACAGCTTGTTCCCGAAACGCAACTGAATTCGTCAATTACAACACGCAAAACGCCTGTAAAAGTGGCTGTCCAATTTAAAGTTGAATACGGCGCACATCCGTCATCGTCATATCCTAGTACTGCAGCACCGGCTCCTTGGAATAAGGTGATTTGAGAATCGAAACCTCCAAAGAAAGGGAGCGTATTGCAGGTGTTTATGTTATAAACCCGACCTGCTACTACATTAACATCAACATATTCTCCTCCAAATGCACAGCTTGCAGTTACCGTGGCATTTGCTGTCGTAGGATTTAAAGTAGTGTAAAATATATTGTTATTTGTGCATTGGCCTTTCAAAGTATTATTGATGATACAAGTGAAAGCAATAAATGTTATAACATGTAATAACCTTTTCATAGGTAGTTTTTTTTTTGATGTAATTAGTCAATTATTTCGTAATTGAATGAATCAAGTTTTGCCTTTTTTTCGGCAGGGAGTTTTTCGTAATCTGCTCTGCTAATTTGTCTTTGTTGAGCATCTGGATTGCCTTTTAGCTCCTGTATCATTTTTTTGTATGATTCAGGATGCTCATTTTTTAGCTGTTCTTTTTTAGTAGCATAAAGCGGATCTTTTGTAGAGCTTATACCAAGATATTTTTTCAATATTGGGTTGCCTACTGCATAAGCTGCTTTTTTTGCAGCGTTTTCTTCAACAGTTTTGATCTGTTCGGGTGTTAATGTTACAGTTTCCTGTGTGGAGACTGTTTTCTTTTCAGATTTTTTCAGATTGGTATCCGAAGCTCTTGGATGCTCTTTTTTGTCGGGACTGAGTTGAGCGGAACACAAATTGGGAAGCCATGACAAAAGCAGGGCGAATAGCAATGTTCTCATTTGGAATTTATTTTATAGGTTAGTATTGGTTAAGGCCAAAAAAAAAATCGTGAAAATTTAATTTACAAAAATATAATTTTTTATTAAGTCAGCTAACCTTTTTCGAATTTATTGTTTGATTTATGTTAAATTAGTATGAAATATGTTAAAAAAACCTTAGTTGTTCATATTTTAGTTTGATATTTCCGACTTTAGACCGTTTTTAAATTTTCTATTCGTAATTTTTAATAATCACATAAATTGAATATTCTAGAACTTAATAATGTAGTAAAACGCTATCAGCAAAAAATTGCTGTTGATCATGTCAGTTTTGATGTTCCGGAATCTAAGATATTTGGCCTTTTAGGGCCAAATGGTGCCGGAAAGACCTCTATCATTAGAATCATTACGGCTATTACCAAAGCAGATGAAGGTTCTGTTTTTTTTTCGGGTGTTCCGCTCATGGCTGCACATAGGGAACAGATTGGTTATATGCCCGAAGAAAGAGGCCTTTATAAAAAAATGAAGGTAGGAGAGCAGCTGCTTTATCTGGCAAGATTGAAGGGCCTTTCAAAAAAAGATGCCAAAAGCAGAATTGATCTTTGGTTCGAAAAATTCCAAATCGGTGACTGGACCAATAAAAAGGTAGAAGAACTTTCAAAAGGCATGCAGCAAAAAATTCAATTTATTGCTACCGTTATTCATCATCCAAAACTGTTGATTTTGGATGAGCCCTTTTCCGGATTGGATCCTGTAAATGCAAATTTGATCAGAGATGAGATTTTGCTGATGAAACAGGAAGGCATTTCTATTATTTTTTCCACACACCGTATGGAGCAGGTGGAACAGATTTGTGAAGAAATTGTACTGATCAATAACGGAAAAAATGTATTGAACGGAACTGTTTCAGATATCAAGCAACAGCACAAAGAACATCTGTTTGAAGTGGAATATTTAGGAGATACGCTGTTGGATTTTGACAATCTGGCTGAGCTGCAAAGCAATGAAAATGGCAAATTGATCGTAAAACTTAAAGAAGGTATCGAATCGAATAAACTGCTCAGGCATTTATTGGATAATAATCTTCAGATTATAGGATTTAGGGAGATTTTGCCTTCCCTAAATGAAATTTTTATTAAGACTGTACAATAAGCTTTGCTTAATTATATGAAATTGAATAAATTAGGTTTAATAATAGAAAGTGAGTACCTTTCAAGAGTCAGAAAGAAAACATTTATTCTGACCACTATTTTAACACCAATCGGTTTTTTGGTATTCACTATCGTTATCATGTTTCTGATGACTGCCGGTACTGACCAAAAGAAAGTTGCTATCATTGATGATTCTGGGCTTTTGGGCCTCGATACTTCTGCACTTGCTTCCAACAATCAGGTTGTATTTGATTATAACAGAACCTATAAGCTGGAAGAATTAAAATCAAAATTGGAAGAAAAAGGATACGATGGTGTACTTTATATTCCAAAGACTGAGGAGCAGAATCCGGAAAAATTGGAGTCGCTTAAATCACTGAAAGTTGAGTTTTTTGCCTATAATCAGTTGGGAGTAAATGCGCAAACTTATATTCAGTCGACACTGGCACAGCGGATTGAAACTGCCAAACTTCATAAAATGGGGATTGAAAGTGCTATGCTTGAAAAAGCTGCAATAAAAAGTAAAGACATACAATTTGACCCTAAAAATCTCGGTAAATCTGATACCAAAGCTCAGGAAGTTTCGAGCAGCAGGGTCTATGTGGCTACTTTTTTGGGCGGCGTGATGATGTTCCTGATATATTTTGTCATTGTAATATACGGCAATATGGTTATGCGCTCAGTTATGGAGGAAAAAACGAGCCGTATTGTAGAAATAATAATTTCTTCCGTCAAACCTTTTGAGTTAATGCTGGGCAAATTTATCGGTGTCGGTGCAGTGGGGTTGACCCAATTTGGTATTTGGGCAATTACAATCCCCTTGCTGAATTTTCTGGTCAGTCTGTTTTTTATCGGCAGACTTCAGAATGTACAGTCCAATATGCCGCAGCAGCAGATGAGCAGTACGGATATGGAAGGAATGATGGAAGTGATGAATGAGCTTTGGGCCTTCAATTACTTTCAAATTATTTTCTTTTTCTTAATTTTCTTCTTGGCCGGATATATTCTTTACGCTTCATTGTTTGCGGCAATCGGAGCTGCGATGGGCGATGATTGGGGCGAGGGTCAGTCAATGACTATGATCGTGGTGATACCTGTTATAATGGCTTTTTACATCGGTATTGCAGTTATTGAAGATCCAAACAGCAGTTTGGGAGTTTTTGCTTCTATTTTTCCACTGTTTTCACCTGTTGTAATGCCAGCCCGTATTGTGTTTGAACCCCCAATCTGGCAAATAATGCTTTCTTTGGCCTTACTTATTGCCAACTGCTGGCTTTTTGTCTGGATTTCCGGCAGAATCTATCGGGCAGGAATATTGATGTACGGGAAAAAGACTACACTTAGAGAATTGGTAAAATGGATGTTTATTAAGGAATAGATTTGGTTTAAAATCCGACATCAAATGTTCGATCCAAGAGCTGAGGAATATTTTGAAAATTTAATATCCGCAAAGCATAGAGAAATAACCCATGCTTTGCGGATGCTTATTTTTGCCAGTATAGCAGATGTTCAGGAATAAATTAAATACCAAACACCCTTTTATTACTATAGCGGAGAATTGTTTTATCTTACAATATAAAAAGGGAAAGTGGTGCTGGGGTTGGTTTATAGTGTTAAACTAAATCCTAGACCCGGAATACTGTTGGCTGAGTATAATAAACAGATCCGACATTTGGTATTTGAAAAGGAATCGGATATTTATGAAGATTATGTTGTTGAAATAATCTTGGAAGCTTTGGAATATAATACCAACAAGGCTTTGGAAAAGAAAAAAAAATTGATTTGGCAGATTCCAAATTTTAAAGTCC
>CAINVS010000327.1 GCA_903854205.1 uncultured Bacteroidota bacterium
ACTCGATTTCGGTCTGCCCTTTTTTCAGGGTGATCACGTCGTTCTTTTGCTTTCTCATTTCATGCACTTTGATAAAACATATAGATTAATGATTCATATAAATAAGACACGCAAAACACATGCCAAATTTTCTTAATTCAATAACTGGGATCAAAAAAATGTTTTTTGGGATACCGTGATATTTGGGGGTTTGAGATAAAAAGGCTCAACATAAGCTACATCGACAAAAGCTTTTTGCTGGTACGCGATTTCTGCAAGTGCGGGCATGTATGCCGCATCAGAATGCACCGAACTAAAAAGTGCAAAAGGCGATGTAATCAAGGGAGAAAATTTGGGAGCGCCATTACCTGCGAAAACCAAGGTAATTTCTTTCTCAAAATAGGCACGGTAACTGTCTGCGGTCAAGATCGCTGCATGAGGTGCTTCTAGTGTTTCACCTTTTGAGGAGAAAAGGGCAGTGTAGACTTCCATTCTCCGTGCATCAATCATCGGAACGTAAAGTGTAGATTCTTCAGATTCAGCTTGTTCTTGAATGGCTCCAGCTGCAATAATGCTCAGTGAGTCAATCGTCAACAAGGGTAAATTTAAACCATAACACATTCCTTTGGCGGTGCTCAGACCAGTACGCAATGAAGTGTACGACCCAGGCCCTATGCTTACTGCAATGGCATCTACCTCAGAAAGGTGAAGATTGCTTTGCTTCAAGCATTTGTCAACCAGTAATGTCAGTTGGGCAGTATGGTCAAAATCGCTCGAAGAAGATTCTTTTCCAAGTATTTCACCATTGTTTGCCACTACGATGGAACACCGCTCGGTAGCAGTTTCCATGCAAAGAATTAACGCCATGCAAGAAAACTTATTGTATAAGCAACTAAATATCGGAAGATTATACTTTCACATTTAATTGCTTTGTAAAAACCGTAAATTTGACGCAGTGTTAATCAAAGATCACATTCTTTGAATATGTTCCATCTTCCATTTTTCAAATCAAAAGGAAGAAAGGGATCGTAAGTAACGCAGAAAAATCGCTTTCCAATTTTTTGCGTCATACTAAAGGAGGCAACAGGCTGGATAATTTTCTGCAAGATGCGAAATTTATGGTAATTTTGCCAAACAATATTACAGTTTTTTTAAATTTTAAATTCATTTGAACAAATTATCCTTGTTTTTCAATGGTTTATGATTTAAAAAAACTTTTAAAGCGAATTTATTAATCCTATAACGTTATGCTTGAGAAGCTAGAAGCCATTTATGATCGGTATCAGAATTTGGAGGAGCAAATGTCAGACCCTGGCATTATCATGGACATGGACCGGTACAAAAAGGTGAGCAAAAACTACAAAGACCTTAAGCCGATTGTAGAAGCATTTCTCATTTACCGCGATATGGTCGGCAATCGCAATTCGGCGAAGCAGGCACTCCAGGATGAGGATCCCGAAATGCGTGAAATGGCTCAGGAAGAATTGGAAAGTTTGAATCCTCAGATTGATGAGCTAGAGGATAAAATCAAGTACCTCTTGATTCCCAAAGATCCGGAGGACTCAAGGGATGTAATTTTTGAAATTCGCTCAGGTACTGGAGGCGACGAAGCCAGTCTTTTTGCGGGAGATTTGTACCGCATGTATACCCGCTACTTTGAAGGCAAAGGCTGGAAGGTAGCCGCCATGGAAATCAATGAAGGCAGTGTAGGTGGTTACAACAAGCTGGTACTCGAAATAAACGGTGAAGATGTGTTTGGTACACTCAAATTTGAGTCAGGAGCACA
>CAINVS010000328.1 GCA_903854205.1 uncultured Bacteroidota bacterium
GTGATGAATAAAATATACGAGGAGCAGCAGCCTCGCTAACAAACGGGCAAAATCCTGAAAAGCCAGATTAGTAGGGGGTTGAAAAACAAATACTTATGAAATATATTTTAATTATTTTGATACAGATATTTCTTACAAATGAAATTTTACACAGCCAAACAAATATCTTTAGTACAGAAGTTACTAAAGAGGAAAGAACACTCAAAATCAAATCAAATATTGACAATGTTAATGTGCGTTTTGTAAAAAGCGGGAACTATAATCAGAATTTAGGTACTTTAAAAAATAAAGAACTAACATATATATTTAGTACTATAAGCGGAAAACAGACCACAATAGAACTGTATGGTGACCATGTGGATACCAAGAAAATTAAAATTCACAGGTATATAAAAAATGCAATTAACCCATTCAGTCCCGAAAGCTATGCTTTAGGTATTAAATCCAGAAGTTTAAATGTTGAGATGAATTATAGTGATTCATACATGGAAAAAGAATTTCTTAAAATAGCTCAAAATAATAATCCATCTGTATTTGTAAACTACATTACGAACTTTCCATCCTCTAAATTTAAATCATTGGCTGTAAATAAAAAAGACTCCCTTGAACTCAATACTGCAATAGGGAAACGAAGTGAAAAAGCGATGGATGAATATATTTCATCGCATACAGCATCCAAATTTTTAAAAGAAGCTCAAAAAATAAAAAAGGACTATGCTGAAGCCAGAATTGAATTTGAAAAGGCAAAAACTTTAGACAATATTACAGTCTATGAGAACTTTATATCTAAATACCCAAATTCTATTGAGTATAATGATGCACATGTACTACTTATAAACATTGCTGAAAAAGAAGCAATTGCTAAGAACAGCTCTGAGGGGTCTTTGAACTACTTTGAAAAATATCTCCAAAAATTCTCCTCTTTTTTGAGTAAGCAAGAACTTGAACTTAAAACAACAACTATAGCATCTGCAATTGACAAACAAATAGTTCGCGAAAATATTGATGAAAAAAATAAATATGATTCTTATTCAAAGCTATGGAAAAGGTTTGGGGAAATAACTGCTAAACATAAAGAAATAACTGGATATTTAGTGCAAACTGAATCTTACAGAGAGAATATTTCAAACGAACTATTTTTATCATTATCTAAATTGAGTAATGAAGCAGCTCAAAGCAGTTTCTTAAAAAAAGCGGAAATTGATTTTCCGAAGTTTGATAGATGGGGGGAGCCGGGCAATACTTTTTTAAATGCTATTCTAACGCAGTCAAATAGTTTGACAGGCATTTTAAAATTATACAACCAAAATTATATTCCAAATTTTGTTAAAAATAGTTGTGGGGAGAGATGCCCATTGGTTGGCAGAAATCAGTATAGTTACAAAGGAGCTGATCTCGAGGCATTTGATGGCGCAAATTATGAAGAGCTAAAGTATATTAATGGTGCTTTTGAGGACATCAAGATATACAAAGATAAGTCGCTTCTTGCCAGTTTCAAATTTAATACGAATGGTTATATTTCAGAAGCTAATTACTATTCAAATGGAAAAATTGTTCATTCCGATTTTACTGACACGAATGGTAATTATTATTCTTATGAATTTGAAAATGGTATAAACCTTTCATTTAAAGAATTAGATAATAAAATAAACAATGCCGATAAAGAACTTGCCTCGAATGATTTTGACAATGCATTGAATATCCTGAATAATGACTGTAAGAATAATTTTCCAGTTAATGTGGCTCCAAATTTAAGAATTGCAAATACCAAAAATAAGGTAAATCAAGCCAAAGCTGCCTATTTGAAAAAACAAGAGGAAATTAGACTGGCAGAGGAAAGAAAACAGGAAGCAATCAGACTGGCTGACCTTAGTGGAAAGAAATTTGAACAAATTGATGAAATACCCAACAGTACAACTCATCTGTATTTTAAATCCAATACTGAAGCTGCCTATATCATGACAGGATCATTGATGAATGGAAAGACTTTTCGTGATGAATGTAGCTGTAAATCAACTATTCAGGGAAATAAAATCAGCATTAACTGTATCTGTGATGACAGAGAAATCTATCCGGATCCCATCAAAGATAGTTTTGTTTATGACGCTGCCAGCAATTCACTAAAAAGTACATCTTACAGCGATAGAAATCGCAATCCTTTTATCTGGAAGTATAAAAACTAACACTTATGAAAAATCTATTCTTATTTTTTCTTTTACTAAGCTCATTAAATATTGGTGCACAATCCTTTAATGAAGAGTCTGATGTTATCTCTTACATGGATGGTGAATCCTTTTATAACAGCAGCAGTGGACTAACTGTTGAGTATGGATATATTTCATCTTATAACACCTACGGAATCAAGGTAACAAACAAAGAAGGTGGCCGTTTTTATTTTATCAATGTTGAGGTGAGAACTTCTTATGATGGCAGTTATGCTGATCTTTATGGCATGAGTGCAGAGACAGGTTCCAATTTCGGTTTCCGCCTTTTCAAAGGAAAATTAATAGTCGGTTATGGAGAAGACGGTGCTCAAACTTTTTACAAAAAGTAATAACAATTAAAACCTATTAACTATGAAAATGAAATTTTTGAAATTGACAATGTTACTCGCAGTGCTTGTAAGTGTTTTTGCATTTACCTACAGCGACGGTGCTTGGTATAAATGCGACAATTGCTGTAAAACAAAACTAGGAAACTCAAATAATGCACCCTGGGAGTCCGGTTGCAGCAAAAATTCAAGTGGCATGCACACTTATCAGTTCAGCGGACCTGCAGGAAATGTAACCTGGGCCTGCAGAAATTGCAAAGCAGAGGTTTCACTTAATCAGAGTCAGTCGCCTGCTGCATCGAAATGTTGTGCAAGTAGCGGAGCCTGCAGCTGGTACGCCAAATAAAACTGTAAAATTTACACATCAAGCCCGCTCATGCGGGCTTTTCCATTCCCCTAATACTCCCTTATCAGTACCACCGTTGGTATATTCAACTGATTGCGTTTTTTCTTGTAACAAAGTCAGGGTAAAATATTCTAAAATGTGTAACAAAGTCAGGGTAAATTATTGAATTTCTTGTAACAAAGTCAGGGTAAATTAAATGTAAAGGAGTTGAAGTTAGTATAAAAAAACATGAATCAGTAGTTTTGACAGAGCCAGGCAGCGTATTCTTTTATTTTTGTGCCTAAATAATAAGGCAAATTAAGTAGAATAAAAGGTTTCTCAGATGCAGTTTCAATTTTTGAAACTTCAAATTCTCCGGCATACATCCTTATTGCATAATGATGCGGACATTGTTCCATGAACTGATGCAAGGACTTTAGTTTACCTATTTTACCCGATTTTATTTCAATAGGTATTACTATTCCATTATGATAAACAACCAAATCAACTTCTGCTGAAGACTGTTTTTTCTCCCTTACCCAAAAATGAGGCTTCTCATAACTGAAACTATTCAGGGAGATCAATTCCTGTGTGACAAGCTGTGGTATAAGCGCGCCCCTGTAAGCTTCGCTCAAATCCTGTAGTTCAACAAGCTCATGTTGGATTTTAAGTGCATAATTGACTAGCCCACTGTCAAGAAATTGCATTCGTGGCTTTTTGTTATAGTCAGTTTTAATTGGAAAATATACCTCTGTTGTAGGATAAATGAGCTGAATAACTTTGGCATCATCAAGACTGCGAAAGGCTTCCCCTACTTCACGTGAACGGTAATTGGAATTGCCGAAATTTTGAAAAGTAATCCTCTCATCCAAAAAATTATGGGCTGAAGAAATAACATGATAGATAACTTTTTCTTCAGTATCATTCTTTGCATATTTTTTTACGTCGTTTCTATAGGTACTCCAAATACCCTCATAAATATCATGAAGGTTTATCATACTGCCAGTTTCAATATATCGTTTGACAA
>CAINVS010000329.1 GCA_903854205.1 uncultured Bacteroidota bacterium
AATTAAAAATTAAAAAAAATAGTATTTGGGTAAAAATCATTGTATGATTAATTATCAGTGCCATAAAATTATAAAATTTCCGGTCACAAACTTAAAACGTTAAATAAATTTAAAATAGCATTGGTGAGTTAAAAAAATTACAAATTTTTGATCAATTCCATTTTAATGATGGATTGACTTTTAGATTCAACTTTATATTGCTCAGCTGTTCTTATTCCCAACACCCAAATAATCTGACCTTCTGAGCAAATAATTCTTACTTTTTCTCTATCAAACCTTGACAGTTTCAAATCTTTGAAAAGTTTACTCAATTTTTTGTGTCCGCTCATCCCAAATGGTTGAAAAACATCTGCATGCTGCCATGAACGCAGTGTCAATGGAAACTTCAGTTTACCTGCATCGAAAAAAGTGATATTTGAATTATCTGTTTGAATATCAGATATATTAACATAACTAAGCCTAATAATCCTATTATTTGAGCTGTCCTTAAAATCTAAAAATCCATTTTTTGGCGGTTCAGGAATAAAAATATTATCCACTTGCTTCATCTCAAATTTTCCCTGAAGAATTAGAAAATCATAACTGCGCAATAAGCGATAATTTTCAGATTCATAAATTGCACCGGAGTTTAAATCTAAATGTTCTAAAATCTGTTCTGCCTGTTTCGAATTAAATCCGTAGGGTGAAATAATCTCGTACAGTATTGTAAGTGCTGCAGGCAATGATTTGAGCCCAGCAGTATTTATTTTAAAAAAACCGGTTTCGGTTACCTCTATCAGTTCTTTTTTGTAAATATCAATTGCCTGTTCAAATAGCCATTCCGCTTCAAGGAAATGTCGAAAATTGTTTGCAAAAGTCTCTGTCAGGGCAGGGTTTATCTGCTCCAAAACAGGTACAATCTGCTGTCTGATTTTATTTCGTGTATATTTGACTGTAGCATTGGAACTGTCTTCCCGAAAAACAATACCCTCTTTCTGAGCAAATTCCAAAATCTCAGACTTTGATGTAAACATCAGCGGTCTGATGCGATTATTTTGATTGTTTTTGGGTAAAATTCCGTGAAGTCCCCTGATTCCGCAGCCATTTATCAGATTGATTATCAGGGACTCAATACTGTCGTTAAGATGATGCGCAGTGGCTAAATAATCAAATCCTTCGCTTTCAAGCAACTTTTCAAGCCAATTGTATCGAAGGTCTCGGGCAACTATCTGAATGGAAGTTTTTCTTTCATTCGCTATAGCAGAAGTATTAAAAGCAGTACAAAACAGTTTTACGTTAAGTTTATTGGCAAGATTTCTAACAAAGTTCTCATCCACCTCCGATTCTTCTCCTCTTAATTTGAAATTGCAGTGTGCCAATGCAAAATCGACTCCGCTACTTTTCAAAAGCTCTGCCAATACTACAGAATCGACTCCTCCGCTAATAGCAAGAAGAATGTGCTGTCCGGGTTGAAACAGATTTTCTGTTTTTATATATTTTAGGAATCGAGCAAGCATTTATTATTAAGCAAATATTACGGTTTGTCCAAGAAATCATTGCCAAAGAACATTGTTGCTGCAGCAATTGTCAGTACAGGCAGCAGTCCGGACATAAAAGAATAAGGAAAACCCATGATGATGATTCCCAAAATAATATAAGCAACAAAACCAATTCCAAATTTCAAAAAACGCTCCAATCCGGACATTTTTCTGGTTTTATACACCACAAAAAATGGCATCAGAAAAGCAAGAAAATAGGCTGCTATTTTGCTGTTAAGAGTTGCATTTGTATCCAAAGTAAGATAACCTAGTAGTAGCATCATGGCAAAATTGAGTACAATCAGAAATACAATGTTTATAGCAATATTTGCAATCGATTTTTTATCAGTTATTTGCATAAAGTTAAGGCTTTTTTACTTAAAAAATTACTGTATCTTTAGAAACGTTTAAAAAATTGAAATGGTGTGCTCATTTGTAAACTAATGCTAATTTCCTATGATTTATATGCCCCTGGAAAGCGGGCTTCTCTTACCATCTGAAGCAAGAAAATCAAGGATAAATTATTAAGGATAAATTGTTTATAAAAAACGATAATAAGATGCTTCTACCCAGACAAAATCTTTATGAATCGGTAATTGATCAATCACAGCCTCCACCACTTCAGGAAATGGCGGCACAACCTTTCTGCTCTGCATGTCAATCCAGGCGCCGTCTATGAGCACCTTGGCAGCAACCTTAGCATTTGCTTTAAAAATAGTTTGAATTATCGTATAACGGCTATAATCTCTGGTAGCTTTTATCAGTTCCACTGTAATTCTGATACGTTCGTGCATCCCCACTTCTCGCACATAAATACTTTCCTCCCTTAACAATACAGCACCCAATCCCATATTGGCCAGTTTGGTAAGCGGATATCCATGATCATTAAAAAAACAGATGCGGGCATGCGCCGCATATTGGCTGTAACTCGTATGCCGCATGTGCTGATTTGGGTCTAAATCTGCCCAAATGACTTCCACGTCTTTACTATATATTTTCTTTTCCATAATAATTTGATTACTCAAAAATGGCTATTTTTTGACAGATTTCAAGATAAATCTGATATTTTGTAAAAGTTTCCATTGTTAAAAAAAGCAATATAAATGGAAAATCTTATTTCTGAAATAAAAAATGGGAAAAATCTAAGCTTTTCCTAGTAGTTATACTTCTGAGGCCATATTCAATATCAGTCTTTCTTATCTCTGTTTTTGCCGCAATGATCTTTTTGGGAGTTTTCTGTACTGTCCTTGGCTATAATCTCATTTTCAGCGGCATTTAAACTGTCGATGCTCAGATAGGAGTATTAAAGCCTTTTTCAGGGGAAGTTGTCAAAAAGCCGGTATCAGAAAAAAGCAACGGTACATAGGCTTAGGCATTCATTCGCTACTCACCTTTTGGAAAACGGTACTGACTTGCGATATATTCAGTCACTTTTAGGGCATAAGTTCTAAAACCACTGAAATTTATACGCATATAACTACAAAGGGCATGGAAAAGATAAAATCTCCGTTGGATGACTTGACTTTTTAGATATTTTATCATATATTTGAATTGACATGATTTTCAAACGATGTTTGAAGCTAGTTCCTCTACATCGGACATATGAAATATATACGCAAGTGCGGGGGAAGTTGCGCAAACACAGCTGTTAGGTGTCAT
>CAINVS010000330.1 GCA_903854205.1 uncultured Bacteroidota bacterium
TCTGTCTTCGAACTTTGCGACATCACAGGATTTTTCTGCTGATAAAAATTATTTAAAAAATATAAATATATACTATTCAATATAATACGATATGATACTTTCCGATAAAGAAATAATTGCTGATATTGAAAACGGCAAAATAGTTATTGAGCCCTTCGATGCAGCCTGTATGGGCACCAATTCCTATGATGTACACTTGGGTAAATACCTTGCAACCTATAAAGATAGGGTGCTTGATGCAAAGAAGCATAATGAAATAGAGGTTTTCGAAATCCCTGAAGAAGGTTTTGTGCTTCAAACCGGCACCCTCTATTTGGGTGTTACTGTAGAATACACTGAAACCCATGCTGCAGTGCCCTTTTTAGAAGGCAAATCAAGCGTCGGACGCCTTGGCATTGACATCCACGCTACAGCAGGAAAGGGCGATGTGGGGTTCTGCAACACCTGGACCCTTGAAATTTCCTGTACTCAGCCAGTCAGGATTTATGCCGGAATGCCGATAGGTCAGCTCATCTACTTCAAAGTTTCAGGCGAGATTCAAAATTATTACAATAAAAAGCAGAATGCTAAATACAACAGCAGAACAATTTTTCCTGTTGAATCAATGATGTGGAAAAACAAGTTTTAAAAGATCGAAGATCAATAAAACTATTTAAAAGTTTTTCCATCGAAATATTCATCGAAAGTGTCTTCATCTTTGTTACCGTTAGCGATTACTGCCAAAACCAAGCCCACAATAATCAATAGAATTTTAAAACCGAATCCCAAAGTTGGGCCAACTATCTGCGTCATCCAATCGGTCAGCGCAAAACTTAATCCGATAAGATTGACTACAATACCTACAAAGCCCAATAAAAATAGTGCAAAACCAAGTAGGGTAAGGATGTGTTTCTTTTTCATAAATGATATTGTTTTGAGAAAAAATCAGGTCAAAGTTATGCAAACAACTTCTAAAAAGATATTTTGTTCTTATATTTGTCTTTTAATTATCAAATAAAGTAAGCCTTACACCTTCAGAATTTAATTGGAATGATTAAAATAGTCGAATGTCCGAGAGATGCTATGCAAGGTCTGCATGAATTCATTCCGACAGCTACCAAAACAAAATACATCAATCAACTCTTGAAGGTTGGATTTGACACTCTTGACTTCGGCAGTTTTGTGTCACCCAAGGCTATTCCACAATTGCGGGATACGGCAGAAGTGATTTCGGGTCTTGACCTTAGTGCGGGAAAAACAAAACTACTGGCAATTGTTGCCAATCAGCGTGGAGCAGAAGATGCTTCTTTGTTTGAAGAAATAGGTTATCTGGGTTACCCATTCTCTATCTCCGAAACTTTTCAGCTAAGAAACACCAACGCCACAATTTTAGAATCATTGTCAAGAGTAGAGACCATTCAAAATATCTGCCAAAAAAATAACAAAAAAATGGTAGTGTATATCTCTATGGGTTTTGGAAACCCTTATGGCGATGAATGGAATGTGGATGTAGTTCAAAAATGGGTAGATATTTTGGCAGGCATAGATATTAAAATTCTTTCTCTTTCCGATACTATTGGAGTAGCAGATGCCAAAACCATCAGTTATCTTTTCAGTAACCTGATCCCACCCTACCCTGATGTTGAATTTGGTGCGCATTTTCATACTACACCCAACAGTTGGCATGAAAAAGTTGATGCTGCATACAAAAATGGCTGCCTTCGTTTTGATGGTGCACTGAAGGGTTATGGCGGATGTCCAATGGCAAAAGATGATCTCACGGGCAATATGCCTACTGAAAATCTAATTTATTATTTCAAAACAATAAATGAACAATTAAATTTGAATGAAATAGCACTTCAACAAGCTCTAAACATGGCAGTTGATGAAGTATTTCCACATTTAACTTCACTTAAATAATTTTTATGCACTATTTTTTTTAGATTTTTGTCAACCTTTATTGTAGAAAAAAAAGAATGATAGATGACATTTTTCAAAAAATACTTATAATTGCAGCCAATTAGCTTATTCAAGTAAAACTCAAGTCTGATGAAATACGTATTCTACGCCATTTTCACTATTGCCATTGTGGTACTTTCTTACTACCTGATGGAGAGCATCCGTCGTCCTGTTAATTTTCACAACACTTGGGCTCAGCGCAAAACTGTTGTTTATAAACAATTGGAGGATATTGTAGAGTTGCAGAAACTTTACAAAGTGCTTCATGACGATTCTACCTATGCAGGTAATTTCGATTCCATGTTGAATACATTCTTAACGGATAGCTTTACTATTCTTAAAATTGTGGGAGACCCTTACGATACCCTTAAAAAAGCTGACACAGTTCGCGTCCGCTATCCTGCGCGTGATTCTTTGGGTGGTTTCCTTGCCAAAAAAGGATATCTGAAGAAGTTGACTGAATACAACAGTCTAAGAGAAAAAGCTGCAAAAGCGGAGCACGACAAGGATAATGCTGATGTAAAATCATTCAATGAACTGGTTGAAACAGAAGTGAAAAATTTCATAACTAAAATGAAATATGTTCCTTATTCTGAAAACAAATCAATGAAAATTGAGGCTGTTCAATTTGAAATTAAAGCAGGAACAGTTACGCTTGAAGGAAGTCGCATGGCGTCTAATTTTGTAGCACCTACTTTTGAGGTTTCTACTACCGTTGGCACTTACATGCCGGAATTTGAACCTGTTGAATTCAGTATGTATAATCCTGAATTTGTTCCTACTAAGATCATTAAAGTAGGAGATTTGAATAAGGTAACAACTGCCGGTAATTGGTAAATCTTGATAAATTTATATCTTCTATTGCTTGTAACAGCAGTGAAACATATAAATATAACCTATCCCTCCTACATGGAACGGATAGGTTGTATTGTTTTATCTTTGACCTTATCAACTAAATATTTTTTAAAAGCTCTTTTGTTTTAAGCATTGATAATAGTTTTTACAATATTACTTCTCATTTATACTTCTATATTTTTTAAGCAGTCTATGCGTATTATCAGCGGGAAACTAAAAGGCAGACGATTTGAAATGCCTTCCTCCGAAGGTTGGAAAACAAGACCGACAACTGACATTGCGAGAGAAAGCCTTTTTAATATTCTTCAGCACAGTATTGATATTGAAGATATTGAAGTACTCGACCTCTATGCGGGTTCCGGCAGTATTGGTTATGAATTCATTTCTAGAGGGGCTTCAAAAGTAACTTTTGTTGATAAATTTGCAGGATGTATAGCATTTATTAAAAAAAATCTGAAGATTTTTAACACTGAAGATCAAGCTGAACTTGTTAAA
>CAINVS010000331.1 GCA_903854205.1 uncultured Bacteroidota bacterium
AATTTGTTTTCCGATTTGTTTTCTGTATTTTTACTTTTCATATTTATATGTTTGTGGTAAAACTAAAATATGAAAAAGGAGCTATACCTGTATCGGATAGCTCCTAATTTTTATTTTTTTTGTCGGTTAGTAGTGATTTTTTTTATTGAATATTAACAGGCTTAAATCCCTATTAGAAAAAAAATCCTTCAAAGTAGTATCTTTGACTTGAATGCTGCCTTCATAAAGGTAATTTACTATCTTTTTAAACATTTAATAATCTTATTATATAAAATAAAATGCGAAAATATTTTCTACTATCAATGCTGCTGATATTGTTGATCAGCGCATGCAAAACTTCTGCCAATGAAGCTAAGAAACAGGAAGAAAGACCAATCAAACTTATAAAATACTATGTCCGCTATATTGAACAAAGTAAAGAATTGCAGGTTGAAGCGAAGTTTTTTAACCAAAATGATTCTGCCTTTGCCATGCCAGGCGGCGTGATGGTTTCCGATTTTAAACTCGAAGCCAAAAGTCTTCCAAAAGAAGGCTGGATGCACCGATATATAAAACGCCCTTCAAGCTGTGACAGTTTGTATGTTTTTAATTATAAATCCGGTGAAAATTTTGAACGCCATGACAGCGTATTTTTTCAGAAGTATAATAATTTTCAAATAGCTACACCAAAAATCAGCAAAAAAATCGGGGGGCTGATCACTTGGAATGGGAGTTCACTTACGCAGGATGATGGCTTAACGCTGGTTTTTGAAGATGCTGCCGGCATAAGCTATACCATCAATCATGTCGGTATTACCCGCGGAGCACAGTTGGAAGTAAGGCCTGAGCATTTGGAAGTATTTGCAAAAGGGAAGGCAATTTTAAGAGCTGTTCACAAACGTTCCCTAATCGAAAAAAGAGGTGATACCCGCATGGTAAGACTCACCGAATATTATCGTACACCAAAGGAGGTCGAGATTGTTGACTAAAGTAAATTAAACATAATAAGTAATCGTGCAGAAGTAAAAGATATTGCAGTTAGATGTCATTATTTTTGCATGATTAGGGGATAGGAATTGCCAACTCTGAAAATCATTTATCTGTCATCTTGAACCATTTTCAAATCCTCCTCAAATTTTCAAATCCTCAAATTAATCCAGATGTATATTTTTGAAGACAAATACCTCCTCAGCGAGGACATTTTCGATAAGAACTTTGTGTGTAACCTCAATGCCTGCAAGGGAGCATGCTGCTGGGAAGGCGAATACGGTGCACCGCTCAATGACGATGAACTAGACTTGCTGAAAGCTGTTTACCCGGAAGTAAAACCATACCTGACTAAAGCTGGGATTGAAGAAATTGAAAAACAGGGCTATTGGATTTTAGATGAGGATGAAGATCTTTCAACACCGCTCATAGGTGAAGCAGGCCCTTGTGTTTATATTAATTATAGCGATAATGGCACAGCTTATTGCGGCATTGAAAAAGCATATTTGGACGGCAAAATTGACTTTAGAAAGCCCATTTCCTGCCATCTTTACCCAATTCGCCTGCGTATTTTGCCCGATTATATAGCCCTCAACTATGAAAAATGGGATATCTGTTCCGATGCCTGTAAATTGGGCGATGAATTAAAAGTGCCTGTTTACCGTTTTTTGAAAGATGCCCTGATACGCCGTTTCGGAGAAGATTTTTATGTAAAATTGGATGAAATGGCCGATTTTCATTATAAAAATGGCAATGCGAACTTATAAGGAATGATTCGAAAATGTGGATTTGATTTATCGGTCAAAATAATATTTATTTGAAAGAAAAAGATTTCATGCAAAAGCCAAAGGTAAAATTCCCTTACGGAATAAGTAATATTGAGAAGCTTGTTGATCAGGATTATGTCTTTATCGATAAGACCAAATATGTTGAATTGCTTGAAAAAGAGGAAAGCTATTCCATTTTTCTCCGACCCCGTCGTATGGGCAAAAGTCTTCTCGTATCAATATTGGAATATTATTACGATATTTTGGAAAAAGACAAATTCGAAAAGATTTTTTCCAAATTTTATATCGGTCAAAATCCTACAGCAAGGGCAAACTGTTATCGGGTTTTAAAGTTTGATTTCAGCGGGATTGATACACAGACAGAGGAGGATACCTATAATTATTTTCTGAAGAGAATCCGTTCCGTAATGAAGAGTTTTATGGAACGCTATGATTTATTAACAGCTCAAGAAATAAATCAGATAGCAGCGGCAGGCTCTCCGGGAGAACTAATGAGTACTTTTTTTCAATCCCTGAAAACCTGGAAAGAAAAAACTGGAGATGAACTTCCCATTTACATCATAATCGACGAGTATGATCATTATACCAATGAAATCCTAATTCGCGACCTAAGTGAATTTAAACGCTCCGTTTCACAGGACGGATATATCCGCAAATTTTACGAAGCAATAAAAATTGCAACACAGCAGGGTTTTGTGGACCGCTTTTTTATAACCGGAGTGTCGCCTATCACCTTAGATGGTTTGACAAGCGGCTTTAATATCGGTAAACACCTGACAGGTAAAAAAGAATTCCATGATTTAATGGGATTTACTGAAGCAGAAACCCGATCACTGCTGGATTTGGTACTTACTGACAATACAAAGGAGGCTGAAATTCTAACTGATCTGAAAAATTGGTACAACGGATATAGATTTAATATTGATGTTCCGCATACGGTTTATAATTCCGATATGGTTTTGTATTTTTTGGACAATTTTAAATCAGAACAGCAGTATCCCTCTCAAATGCTCGACCCCAACATCATGCCCGATTACGGCAAACTGACCAAACTGCTCAGGGTTGCTGATTATCAGAATAATATATCTGTTCTTAAACAGGTATTGGAGCAGGGTTTTATTGCTTCAGAGCTGATTTATCAGTTTAATTTTGAAAAGCCTTTTGATAAAACTGCCTTCATAAATCTGTTGTACTACTTGGGCAATCTTACTCAGGGCAGTAAAGATGAGGTGACCGGTTTTCCAAAATTTGTGGCCCCCAACTATGTGATAGGGCAGCTTTTTTGGCAAAACTATGCGCTGATACTACAGGAACAGGCCAATTTGGAATACAATACGGATAGTATTAAAGATGCATTAATGTCCTGCGCAAATGGAGATATTGCGAAATTTTTCGAATTGGTTCAGCAGGTTTTGGAAGGGCTCTCCAATCGGGATTTTCAGCGTTTTGACGAAAAATACATCAAGGCAGTGATTATGTCTTACCTGTATCATGCACCTTATTATTATATCCGAACTGAGAGGGAAGTAAGCAATGATGGATATTTAGACCTTGAAGTATTGCGCCACCCCGATAAAAACTCCAATCCCATGCAATATGTCATGGAAATCAAATACCTGAAACAGTCCGATTCCGATAAACTGAAATCCACTATGGAAGCTGCAAAAAGACAGCTGCAGTCCTATCTTGAAAAAGATAGGGAACTGCAGTCCCTGAAAAGGCTGAAAGTTGTTGCCGTCGTGGCGGTGAAGGATCAGTTATATTGGGAGGAACTGTAAAAATTGTCAACACATCTTAATAAGCCTTTCCTAATTGAGGCGCACCTGATTCATATTATTTAAAATGGCTTCACCCATTTTCCGGATGAAGCCATTTTAATTTTAAAGCCGTATAAATTTATCTAAAACTTTGCTCCTACACTCAGGTAAAAAGTCCTGCCCTCACTCGGCAAAAGGCCCGGGCCTGGGTAACCGCCTGCTCTGCGTGTGGCATAGTGCAGATCAGTAAGGTTATTGATACCGCCCTTCAGATTGTATTTTTGCAAAAACTTATACTCGAGAGATAAATCGAAGACATTGTAGCTTTCTACCTTTCCGGCTATGCCATCGGCTGTTGGCGTTTCAGTATTGCTGGCATCGCTGTATACCGCTCCTGAATAACGGGACTGAACAGAAACAGTAAAGCCTTTCAGATAGTAGGAGAGTCCAAAACTATGAATCTGAGAGGGAGCGTACTCCACATTGTTGCCGCTCAGGTTTCCTTCTGTCAGGGTTATATTTGGCGCCGTACCGCTAATTGCTGTAGTTTTAAAATTAACATATTCGGCGCTGATGAATGACATCGAGGCGAATACACTCAAATCACCTGCGGAATTGCCCGAAAGGAATGCATTGAAAGGATGAAATTCCAAATAAGCCTCTACCCCTTTATTTACAGATTTTCCGAGATTGGTTCTATACTGATAGGTGTTCTGCGTCGGGTCATCATTTAAAAACTTTCGGATGGTACCGATTCGGTTGTTGTACTGAAGGTAAAAAACACTGACATCAAAATTAAGATAATCACTTAAAATTCCTCTGTAACCAAGATCAGCATTAAACCCGTTAGCGTCTTTCAGATTAGGATCTATCACATCGGTAGTTGCCGGTGGAGTCAAATCGCTGAAAAGTACAGGACGGTATGCCTGAGAAAAATTAGCATAGATGTTTGTTGCTTTTATTTTGTACTGAAGGCCCAAACCGGAAATGATAACATTTCGGTTAATAGTTTGAGGGGTCAGATTGACATCGCTGCCGTTCACAATATTTGCCCTCCCTTCAATGGATGATTTGATGTACTCGTAACGAATACCGGGCGTAACACTCAGATTTTTTCCGATTTTGAACAAGTGCTCTGCGAAGATGGCAGCGCTTTGTGTCCCAAAATTATAATCAACAGGAAACTTAGTGTTTGTAATAGTCAGATCGAAATTAGATCCTGTCGTTCCCGTTCCTTTCTGATGGCGGAGGGTATTTGCCTGATAGGCTCTCAGGCCAAAGGCCAGGCTATGTTTTTGCCCAAATAAATTGTAGCTGTAAAACCCACGCAACTCTGTTCCGAGATTGCGGTAATAGTCTGCATCCACCTGACGGCTGTTGTACTGTAGGGTAGCTGCATTAATAGTGTCTTTCACATTGGGTCTGGCTGTGAAACCAACACTGCCCCTGTCACCCAATAATCCGAACACTTTCAGATTGAAACTTAAATTTTCAGAAGGCTTGTAATCAAAGTTGATGTTTGCAAGATTCCATTTCACCCCCATCCAGTTGCGTGAACGCAACGATTGACGGTTATTGTCTGCAAATTGTGCATCTGTCAATCCGCCCGATTGCTGCTGTGTGAAATCCATATTGGTGTATTCAGCAGAAATCCTGGCTTTTTTATTAAAGCTGTACTGAACAAAAGCATGAGAATTCCGAACTTTATATTTGCCGTTTTCGCGCCAGCCATCTCCGGTACGGCTGTGGTTGTAGGCATAATAGCTGAACTTTTTGATGTTGCCGCCTATGGCATTGAAAGAACTGAACATACCATAGCTGCCGACTGCATTTTGGGTCTCAAAAGTAAATGGTTTATTGGCGGTTTCTCGCTTCAGTATATAGTTAATAACGCCACCGAACTGAGGTCCGAACTGTAAGGAGGCCGCTCCGCGAATAATTTGGATTTTCTCTACAGCTTCCAATGGCGGATTGTAATATGCTTCGGGGTATCCAAACACATCGGAGGAGATGTCGTAGCCATTCTGCCTTGTATTGAATTCCCAACTGCGGTTGGGACTGAGGCCTCTGGCCGCGATTGAAATCTGAATGCCCGATCCGTCACTTTCCCAAACTGAAATACCCGGGACTCTGGCAAACACTTGACGTGCATTATTGTTTATTAGATTGGCATGGATACCGGCCAAACGTATTACTTCGTTTTTCTTGCCCGAAAAGATATAATTATCATTGGTTTCAGCTAATCGTTCCGGTGCGGGCCTGGAAGAAAGTATCTCTACTTGACCCATTTGGATAAGTCTTAATGAATCATTTATATTGTCATTTGGTTTAATTGTATCCTGTGCAAAAGACAGATGGTTAATAAAACAACAACAAATGATAGGAAATAATACTTTACTATTCATGAATTTTATATTATTAGTATTTAGACTGAATATAAATAATGGCGTAAAGGTATTTATTTAGATTGGATATAAACAAGTTTATTTTCAATTTTTTTTGTGCTAATGAATATTAATCACTCTAAGATTATAAAAAAAGCCGACCAAAAGGCCGGCTGAATTTTCATATCTTTTATTTAGATGCTAAGAACCAAGAGCTCAAAAAGGCTAATTCCGCATTTTTGCAGTCAACTCAGTGAATTTTCAGAAAATGAAAGTCCTTAGTTTCTACCATCTTTCATCTTTTATCTTTCTACAGATTCATCAGCAATCTTGTAGGATCTTCCAACAGCTGTTTTACTTTCACCAGGAAAGTAACTGAAGAACTTCCGTCAATTACACGGTGATCATAAGAAAGTGCCAGGTACATCATAGGGCGAATTTCAACAACACCATTCACAGCAATAGGACGATCGATGATGGCGTGCATACCCAAAATTGCAGACTGTGGCGGATTGATGATTGGTGTACTCATCATAGATCCGAATACACCGCCGTTTGTGATGGTGAAAGTGCCGCCGCTCATTTCTTCCAGAGTCAGTGAACCTACACGTGCTTTCTCGGCAAGGCCTTTCAGTTTGAGTTCGATGTCAGCAAAGTTAAGTGATTCCACATTGTGAATAGGTGGGACGACCAAACCTGCAGGAGTTGAAATGGCAAAAGAGATGTCGGTATAATCATGATAGATTACACTTTTTTCATCTTCAGTCAGCATCGCGTTTACTTCAGGCATTTCCATCAGCACCTTGGCACAGGCCTTGGCGAAAAGGGACATAAAACCGAGTTTGATGCCGAATTTTTTCACGAAATCATCCTGGTATTTTTTGCGCAGTTCCATGATGGCTGTCATGTCCACCTCATTGAAGGTAGTAAGCATGGCAGTATCATTTTTTGCAGAGACCAAACGTGTCGCGATAGTGCGACGCATGCGGGAAAGTTTTTCTTCGCGTTTTGTACGGCTGAAATTCGTTTGAAATGCAGTAACCGGAGCTTTTGCCTCTTTAACAACAGCTGGCTCGGTTTTTACTTCTTTCGGAGCTGTTTTTTTAGCTTCGATGGCTTTCAGAATATCTTCTTTGGTAACGCGACCGTCTTTGCCTGTACCTTTTACGTCATTCGGATTGATACCGTTTTCATCCATCAGCTTGCGGGCTGCTGGAGAGGGGTGGCCTGCAGCATAGCTGAGTTCATCGACGGTTGTTTTGGTTTCAGTAACAGCTGTCTCTGTCTTAACCGGAGTTTCTACATTTTTAGGAGCAGAGCCGCCTTCATTTACTGCTGAAGTGTCTATTTTTGCGTAGATACCACCAATTGGAATATCGTCACCTTCAGCGGCAACCCATATCAGTTTTCCAGCTTTTTCGGCCGGGGCCTCTATTGTTGCTTTATCGGATTCAAATTCACAGATCGATTCATCTTGATTTACGTAAGATCCGTTCTCTTTCAGCCAGCTCGACAGGGTAACTTCAGTTACCGATTCGCCGATGACGGGCACTTTCAGTTCTATGATGCTCATGACTAAGTATTTTGTATTGGTTTGTTTATTGTACGATATTGGTTGTCAAGGTGTTGAATCTCAGACTAAAACTGTCTTCAAAAACACATTCCAAAGATAAGGGCTTCCCATTAAAAATGAAACAATTTGGCAAAGTTTTATGCAGTCAGTAATGCCGGAAGTTAGTAGCCAGTAAACAGTAGCCAGTGACCGGTAGCATGGCCATTAACTAGGATCCAGAAAATTAGTAGTCGGTAATCAGTAGTCAGTAATGCCAATCAAGGGTTGAAACAAGTTCAAATCGCATAACGCTGCCGCGGGCTCTTTTTTACTTTTGTC
>CAINVS010000332.1 GCA_903854205.1 uncultured Bacteroidota bacterium
AGAGTCGGTTGACCAATGAAAAAAATGGGTGTTTGTCGCTGAGTGCAACAATGTAGCGGCAAATAAAGCGACATTTTCTTTCATGTTAAATCTCCATTTCGTACAATTTTAGCACTTCTATAGACTCTTGCACAGAATTTACCCTGTGTAATGGGCCACCCATCCAATTAGCAAATAGGGTTATTTGTTGTGGGGTTAACTTTTTATCAGCACCATCTTTTACTTCTATTAAAATAGTTTGGTCTGCATAGCACACCATTAAGTCAGGGATTCCTCCACCGACTGTATGCAAAAGAAACACAGAAGCACCATAATCTCGTAGTGCTTTTACAACATCCTTTTGATTTTTATCAACTTTTTTTATATAAGACATAATAATATGTTAGTGTTTAACAACTTATAGTATAAGGGGAATTCAATGGCTGGTTATTATTTACCTGATGAAGAATGGATTGCCGAATGGAAAAAGATTGGCAGCCCTTTAAAGTTTGCAGAAATCCATAAATTAGACATTCGTTCTATATACAACCGCAGAAGGTCAATAGAAACAAGGCACAATATAGAATTACCTACCTTTAATGACCAAAGAGTTAGTGTTGAAAAGAAAATACAACAAACTGACGGACATACTCGCAGAGGTTTTGATTTAGAAAAAGGGCGAGTTATTGTTTTTTCTGACGCTCATTTTTGGCCTGATATTACCACTACTGCATTTAAAGCATTATTAGAAGCCATTAAAGAATATAAACCTACTGCCATTATTTGCAATGGTGATGCGTTTGACGGTGCTGGCATCAGTCGTCATCCACGCATGGACTTTGACAAACTACCTAGCGTTAAAGAAGAATTAGAAGCCTGTCAGCATTATTTAGGGCAAATTGAAGCAGTAGCCAAAGGCGCTAAGATGTATTGGCCTTTAGGAAACCATGACATGAGGTTTACTGCCAATGTGGTTAACTTCTTACCAGCGTTTGAAGGTGTGCCTGGCACTTCATTAAAAGAATACTTCCCACGCTGGCAGCCATGTTGGTCTGTGTGGATTAATGAAGATGTTTGTGTTAAGCACCGTTGGAAAGGTGGTTGGACTGGCGGCAGAAACAACGCAGTCAATGCTGGGGTTTCTATGGTTACAGGACACACCCATGTGTTATCTAGTATTCCATTTAACGACTATAACGGCACACGCTATGGCGTACAAACAGGCACTTTGTCTGACCCAAATGGGCCACAGTTTAATTACACCGAGGACACGCCTAAAGATTGGAACTCAGGGTTTGCAATGCTAACCTTTGAGCGCAATAAATTACTTCAGCCAGAACTGTTTAGGGTATGGGGTGAAGATGAGGTTGAATTTCGTGGAAAGATTTATGGGGTATGAAACTCACGCCTGCCATTCTTAAAAACTTATACAGCGCTATTTATTGTATGAAACCTTTTGACAGGTGGAATATGCCTTTGCCAGAACAAATCAACTTTGTAGTGGACAAAGACCCACAAGTAATGGGAACTTACTTATATGATGACGGAGAAAAATGGGAACACACCATTACTATTTCTTCTGCAAGGTGTGGTCATTTAGACACGGTAATGCGAGTTTTGTGCCATGAGTGCATACATATGAGCCGTTACAAGACAAGTAAATGGACTCACCATGATAAGGAGTTTCGTAATAGAGCGCACCGTATCTCGTCTGAATTGGGGTTTGACCCTTTAGAATTGTAGGCTTATCCATACGGCTATTATAGGCAATAATATAACTAGCACACCAAACGCTAAAAAAATATCATTCACTCATTGACCTTTCCAAGTCTTTGATTGACTCGCTCCAGCAACTCCTCCTCGGTAACTCCCCATTTATTTGTAAAACCTTTGTGACCCAATCCGTGAACACCAGTATTTCCCCTATGGTGTTCTGGGCATAATGGGATGACAGGGGATGCAGACCGTTTACCTCCATACCTGCGGATATGATGGAGTTCTGACGGAGTGCCTTCAAACCCAAGGATGGTGGAACATAAAATACATCCGAGTTCGGCAATCTTGTTAAG
>CAINVS010000333.1 GCA_903854205.1 uncultured Bacteroidota bacterium
CCTCGGAACCGGTCAGAACTATGCGTTTTTGGATAAATTAAATCAAAAAATGGGCTTTTTTGGCAACATTGTGCCGCTCGATCATCCGCGTTTTGTGATGCAATACCGGGCCAAACGCAAAGGGGAGTATGTGGAGAAATACCGGGAATTATTGATGGGATAGCGAGGTCCTTAGGCTATAAAAATGAAACCAAATTTTAAATAGGGTCAATTTGATTATTGGGGCTTCGAGGGATGGGATTGAAGGTAGATGTGGCAAAGCAAGTTATTTCAGTTCCTTTGAAAAGAGAAATCATCTCATGTTTAACATCTGGATGTGCATAAAATACACTAAGCCAAACAGAAAAAAAACCGCGCTCCTCAGCAAATCGCGCAACAGCCTTTGCACTAATTTCTCCGTTTTCAAGAGCCTTGAGTTTTCTCATGGCTTTTTCCCACGCAGTACGTCGGTGTTCCCAGCGTTTATCATTTTCTGGAAAACCCATTTTATGTCTCTGAGTTGGAGAATATTTTGGGTTACCAGGGTATTTGTCTAATCCAACCAAATTTAATAACGCATTTGCCTTTGTTTTTTGATTATTTTGTTCAACTTGTGGATGAATGGCAACTAGGCCGCCCTCTTTGTATTCAAAAATAAAGAGCGTGTTTTGGAGATGTGGCAAATAAATATTGTTCAAATCCACAAGTTTATTGGATTTGTTGTCCTTCCCATTACATCGTCCACAGGCAAGCAGAAAATTATCCCACTCTGTTTTTTTTGAATCATTTTGATTTTTGGGAATTACATGTTCTACTTCTAAATCTGAGCTAAAAATTTCACAATAACTGCAATAGTTGCCCAGATTTAACTGTAAAATTGAATTCGCATTTCCGTATGGGCTATAATTTTCCAATACGGTTACTTGATTTCCATTTTGAAGGATCATTTGACCCGCCCTCCATTTTGTTACTGGTCTCATAAAGTTGAGGCTTCTCTTTCAAGTTTAAGGGTTGCGACAAAAGCAGCGTCATCGCTAAATCTTTCCTCCATCTCGTTGAGTTGTCGGCGCAGCTCGGCCAATTCATTGTCGTTTTTACTAGTCTTGCCTTCAGCAATTAGCCTGTAATATTGGGAGGCTATATTCACTCGATCTTTAAAAGCATCACTTCGGGCAACATCATCTACACCCATCTCTATTTCTGCTACATCCTCGATGCCGTAATTAAAAGGATTTGTTTCAACGCCTATTTGGTCCATATCTAAGTTGATCAACTCGTCTTTAGCAAGACTCTGAACAATAAAAGGAGAATGCGTAGTGGCTACAAACTGAATTTTTGGGAAAACTCGTTTTAAATCGGCGACCACATGACGTTGCCAATTGGGGTGTAAGTGCAAGTCAAGTTCGTCAATCAAAACGATGCCGGGTGTTTCGGCCACTGCATATTCGCCCAAATGCGGATTGAGTTGAATACAGCGATAGGCAATATCTGCAACTAAACCAATGATATTTCGAAATCCATCGCTCAATTGGCGGTAGGCTAATTTATGTTTTTGGCCTGCGGCATCAGTGAATACACCCACCAGTTCTTCCTGTTTTCGATCAAAAGCCATGTCTTGCCATCTTTTGTCCGGTATCAGTGCAAGGATGGTGTTTTTAAAAGCGGTTAGATGGGCTCTTTCTGAAGGCTGGTCGAATTTTAAAATGCTGTCTTCCTGTGTTTTGTACCATTCCAAAAATTCCCTGCTACTAGACTTGGCAGAAAGGCAATTATTATAGGCCATCTTGATGCCTTCCTCTTGCTTTTGAAAGCCAACTTTTTCATGTTCAGCCCATAATCTACCTGTACCATGATAGGCAAATACAGGGAAAACCACATTTTCACCTTTCCTACTTTTTTGCATTAATTTTTGCGCTAATTGGCTCACTGTTTTGGCATCTTTAGATGTAGTTTTTTGTTTTAAAATTTCCCTTTTCCATGACAATTCCTTTTCATTTATGATCCCATTTGCTAAGATAGTTACTGGCAATTGAGGACGTGCTTGTCCGTTGGTATTGATTGTTCTTATTTCATGATCTTGGATCGTACGGGTTTTAATACCGATGCCCATTTCAATAAAAAAACTACCTATAGAAACCGCAAGTGCATCTAAAATGGATGTTTTTCCAGTGGCGTTGTCACCAATAAACAAGGTAAAATGAGGATTCAATAGGAACACTTTGTCGTCAATTCCTTTAAAGTTTTTGATGTGGATATTTTTGATCTTCATTTTAAAAAAATTTGGTTGTTAATAACCAAGTTATCGGATTCAAACGCACAAAATCGGGCCATACTCAGTATCTTTAGATAAATCTACTCCGTTTTGTAGACCCTATCCGAAAGATAGACAATAGTTTCGTAGCATCTTGAAATCACAAAAATAACTTAGAATTGTGAAAATCAAATAATAAGTTTAGTTATGAGGGATCAACAATTCAATTTACCCTCATCTCATCACAAAATAGGCTTCCGACGAACACAATTGCTACTAATGATATTTTTTTCACTCCAGACAAAGCACGGTATGCAGCAATTGCACCAGGATACTCAGAAGCATTTTGTTGTTGCCAAATTGATTGGAGGAACACTTTCTCCAATTATTGGACAAAAAAGGGTTAGAACCTTAATCCATTTTCCCAAACAACTTATTTCGGTGATTTTGCCCCCATTCCCGCAGCGCGACAATCACATGATCCAACGACTTGCCATAATCGGACAAACTATACTCCACCGTAACAGGAATTGTATCATACACTTTTCTAATAATTAATTGATTCACTTCCAGATCTCTAAGTTCCTTTGACAGCATTCGGGGCGTAATACCCTCCACATCTCTTTCCAGCTCTTTAAAGCGCCTGTTGCCCAACGACAATGCAATGAGAATCGGCAACTTCCACTTGCCGTTAATGATGTCGAGCACGTCTCTGACGGGCCGAATATATTCGATACACTCTTTGGATGATTTCATCTGCTTGATAATCAA
>CAINVS010000334.1 GCA_903854205.1 uncultured Bacteroidota bacterium
ATTTCATGCTCTCTTTCTGACAAAGCATCTAAAACTTTATTTTTACTGCTGAAAAAAGCAAAGACTTTTCTGGCAATACTTGGGGTCATAAATCCTCCGCCATTTTCCAATGATTTAAATACATCGCTTAGGTCATCAATTAAGCTATTTTTGTCAATATAGCCCGCAATACCTTTTTTCATTGCTTCCAAAATTGTGTCAAGATCATCTTTTGAAGAATTTATAATAATGGAAGTATGCGGTACTTTCGATAATATTTTATCAATTGCTTCAATGCCGCTCATTTGAGGCATCATAATATCCAATATAACAATATCCGGTTTTTCATCATTTTTTAAGAAATCTGTCGGATTTGTATAATATTTTTCACAAAAATAATCGCTTTGATTATTGACCAATTGCATCAGAATCTCTGCAGTAATAATATTATCTTCAATTATCGATACCCTTTTTTTCATAGAGATGTCTTTAGTTTTGGCTTTGAAAATTAATATAGGTCAATAGTTGAATCAAAAAATTTGATCAAATCAATAATATTATTTCTTGGTTTTAAATCTTGACAGATGTACTAAATTATTAAAATCTTTTCTGTGAACTATTTTAAGGAAAATACTCTAAAGCTATATAATAGACTATTTGCCAAATTATATCTGTTGAAATATTTAGAATATAAAATTGAAATGTAAATATAACATTTTTATGTGATGTTCGTTTTTTTGATTATTAAATTTAATGAACGCCATTTGTAGGCGCTATTGTGCCCTATTTTTACGACAATTTACATTGGTTAAATTATAAAATACCACAAATACTTTACATCCTGCAACAAAGAGGAGACTTTGGTTGAAACTGCATCAAGAACTTCGAGCAGCGAAATACTTATTACCGCCATTGTTTGATCCCCTCAACATAACAGGAGACCTGCCAAGAAGCTGCAAATAATATTGGCTTGATTGGTTATGGATTCAGCAGGCAGAGTTGATTATAACAACGGCACATTCAGCACTAATTTTGGTATTTTCACAATAACTACCTATGGCGTAAATGTGAGCTGTTATGCCATCGATGCCAATGCATCTGGCACCTATCCTATTTATGCAGGTCAAACTGCCGTTCCCGGTGCTTCAGTTACTTACGATGCAGCAACAGATATCATCACCATCAACTTAGGTCCAAACATGCAGTTGCAGAATGTAAGTGAGCCTGTAAAAGTAGAAGGCTACAACACACTGCCAAGCTCAAGATCGAGTGCAGGATTGTTTACACTCTACAAAGGAACCAACCTGACTGTAAAGGATAATAATTCCAACTACTATGTAGTTCACCTCGATGTTGAAGTTTGTAATAATTAGTAGAATTTACCTTTTTAATGTCAGTATTGTTGTGAAATGACTAATACAAAAAAAAGGTAGTCTGAATTGGTCAGACTACCTTTTTTTTATTCGGCCATTGTTTTAGTGAACTGTAGTATTTGAATTGTACATTTTAAACAGTTCGGATTTACTGTTGATATTTAATTTTTTGTAAATATTTCTTATGTGCGCCCTAACGGTATCAATGGAAATATATAGTTCATCTGCAATCAGTTTATAGCTTAAGCCATCTAAAATGGTCTTTGCAATTTCATGCTCTCTTTCTGACAACGCATCTAAAACTTTATTTTTATTGCCGAAAAAAGCAAAGATTTTTTTGGCAATACTTGGTGTCATAAATCCCCCGCCATTTTCCAATGATTTAAATACATCGCTAAGGTCTTCGGTAAAACTGTTTTTGTCAATATAACCGGCAATACCTTTTTTCATGGCTTCCAAAATTGTCTCAAGATCATCTTTTGAAGAATTTATAATAATGGAAGTATTCGGTGTTTTCGATAATATTTTATCAATTGCTTCAATGCCGCTCATTTGAGGCATCATAATATCCAACAGAATAATATCCGGTCTTTCTTCATTGTTTAAGAAATCTGCCGGATTTGTATAATATTTTTCACAAAAATAATCGCTTTGATTGTTGACCAATTGCATAAGAATTTCTGCAGTAATAATGTTGTCTTCAATGATTGATACCCTTTTCATAAATAGGTCTTTAGTTTTGGTTTTGGAATATATAGGTCAATGGTAGAATCAAAAATTGATCAAAGGCTTAGTGTTCCTTCTAACTCATAATTGATTTAACTGACGTAAAGATAGGGTGGCCTTTATTGAATATATGTGACGCAGGTCAGTACGGTAGATGATCTGAATCATCAAACAATATGATCACCGTCAATTATAATTAAGGAAATGCTTAAAAGCTACAAATCAGCTTCAGTATAAAATTATCAAAATTGTATTTTTGTGCCATGTTAATTTTTTTGATGGCAACATTTAGCGAACTAAATTTGTAATGTCAATAAATTTATAAAACAAAAAAACAAACTTTATATGCTTAAAACCGGATAGGGCATTAGATTTTATGATAAACCTGCATCTGTGTTAAATCCATTTTAATGTTACTAAAATCCATTTTTGTGTATTTTGAATATTCGTAATTAAAAATCAATTGTTTGTTGAAAAACATAACTAAAATAAATGGCCATATTAATTGGTCTATTCCTAAAGTAAAATGATATGAGTCAATTAATTCAAAAAAACATTAACAACTGAAATATTTTTTTGTAATTTGCATCAAACTTTTATAATTTATTAAACCGATAAAATCTAAAAACAATGGCGGAAAATCGTATTTCAATGGAGCTGACTACCGAGGTAGTAAATGAAGTTAAAGCGTTGATTGATCAGATCGAAAGCAAAATGCCTTTCCTGATAAGCCTGACCAGTGATGAGCGCAACAATTATCCGAAACTCTCCCGCGAAAATGAACTCTTCGTTGAAGAAACTATACGCTCTGCCGACCAGCACAATACTGTACTGCCATCCTACATCCATAGCGATGAGATGTCAAAAGACCTGGAATTGTATCAGCAATTGGGTCGCGTAATGGTTCGTCTTACTCACATTCACAACAAAATGAAAGATACTATGCATATTGCCGGTGCTGAGGCACTTGCTACTGCTCTTGTCACGAACAATATGTTCCAGATTGCAGCCAAAATGGGCGTTAGCGGTATGGACACCGTTTCTTCCCGTCTCACCGAGCTTTTCAGCACCGGAGATAACGGACAGTAACAGTACAACATTATAACAATACAATATAGGGATGGGCCTAAGGGTTTTCCAAAGCAGGCTCTTCGTTTCGTTGAGCCTGTTTTTTTATGCCTTTTTAAATTTGTTAAGATTGTTTAAAATTGCGTTAAGGTAAGTTATACCTGCAACTGAATAGTATTAGCGGCCGTTTATCTGTAACTGAAATTATTTTAACATTAATAAAATAAAACGACCCGATATGAAAAGCTTATCTAATATTCTGGCCGGATTGGCCGGAGGAATACTGGCCCTGATCGGCAGTTATTTCTTCAGTCCTGCTGCAAAGCATCATGATCCTTTTGCCAATTCAGAACCAAAATCCCCAAAAATCAGTAAATTGACAAACGGTGACGGCGGACTCAAGGCTCCGCTCGATTTTGCCGATGCAGCTGAATCTGTTATGCCTTCTGTGGTGAACGTTACCTCTATTACAGAATACAAAGCACGAAATGAAAAGGAGAAGCGTTATATGGAACTCTTTGGTACTCCGGAAGCCAATCAGTCAACCGGTTCCGGTGTCATCATCAGCAACAAAGGCTTTATTGTCACCAATAATCATGTTATTAATGGCGCCACTCAGGTAGAAGTGACACTATTCGACAAGCGTAAATTCAAGGCAGAGATAATCGGTACAGACCCTTCGACCGACCTGGCTGTTTTGAAAATTGTTGCCGAAAACCTCCCGACTATCGAGTTTGCCAATTCTGACGAAGCCAGAATCGGCGAATGGGTATTGGCGGTGGGCAATCCTTTCGATTTGAACTTTACGGTCACTGCAGGAATCATCAGCGCCAAAGGCCGAAACATTAATATACTCGGCCGTCAGAACAGAAGTATTGAATCCTTTATACAGACAGATGCAGCGGTAAATCCGGGCAACAGCGGAGGCGCATTGGTCAATTCAAATGGTCAGCTGTTGGGTATTAATACTGCTATTGCAACACCAACAGGCACTTATGCCGGATATTCTTTTGCCGTTCCTATCAATCTGGTAAAAAAGGTAGTCGGAGACCTGATGGAATTTGGTGAAGTAAAACGCGGGTATCTGGGTGTGATGATTCAGGATATGAATGGAGAAATTGCCAAAAAAGAGAACTTAAATGTGACACAGGGCGTATATGTCAACGACCTTGCAGATGAAGGGGCTGCAAAAGGAGCCGGTATGAAAATAGGCGATGTTATCCTGAAAGTTAATGGAATCAATACAAAATCGGTGCCCGAACTTCAAGAGCAGATCGGTAGCCGCAATCCGGGCGATGAAGTAACATTGACCATTTTTAGAAATGGAGCACAAAAGGAGTTGAATATTAAATTGAAAGAATAGGGTTAATTTGAGGATTTGAAAATGTATTAAAACAAAGGTTTATTACATTATCATTCTAAACTGCTGAAAGTGAAAAGAACTAAGTAAAGTTCATTAAATTTTTAACTTTTATCTTTTATCTAAATAAGTATTATATTTGCAGAATATTGTGTTGCCGTCTTCGGGCGGCAAATTGCTTGCATAGCTCAATTGGATAGAGTGTCGGTTTCCGAAGCCGGAGGTTGCAGGTTCGAACCCTGCTGTGAGCACAGAAAAAACATTCTCTGAAAGAAAAACGCCCCTTCAGCAATAGTTGAAGGGGCGTTTTTGATATTATAGGGGGAAATTATTTTTTGGTTCTAGCGTTATTTCAATGAAAATCTATTGATTTTTGAAGAATAAAACAATGTCTATAACGCTGCCGCGGGCTTTTTTTACTTTTGTCTTGATCTCGTCAAAAATGACGAGAACAAAAAATCAAGTCGGAACCAATGCATTTTTGGGGTATGTAAGGTCGTTCGGCCGAACGACCCAACATTACCCCAAAACCAGAATCGGCCAGATTTGCCTTTGGCCTGAAAGTGCCTGCTTTTTTAGAATTTTCATGCTTGGTCTTGTACCCTAAAAGGCCGCTTCTATATGCTGGTGCTTCCGACAAATGGATAAGGTGTCTTTGACGATTTAATTTATTGTTTTTAACAATTTCATAAATCACGGTTAAATGACACATCAAAATTCGACTTGTCGTAATCCGCGTTTATTAAGCATTTTTTAAAATGCCGCTACTACGGAGCTGAATTCAATTTTTCGCCTGCGTCTACAAAAATGTCGCCCCGAAGGGCTGTAAACCGGGAAATTTATCAGTAAAATTCTGTTGAAACAAATAATGCCATAATACAATTAACACAACACTAGTGCCTCCGACATTCTGAAACGCTAACTGCGGCTTGTAATTTTTAGTATTTTTTTAAGTTGGCAATTCAAATCTATGACATAGTCATCGCTAGATTTTGGGTTAAATAAAAAAAGGTGCCACCCGCAGATAACACCTTATATTCATTCCTGTTTTGCAGGAAATATTATTCAACAAGCAGCTTACCGCTCAGCTTTATTTTTTCATTAGAAAGTGTATAAAAATAAGTCCCTTTCGCAAGTTCCGATTTTTCAATCTGCACCTGCTCTCCGTTGATGTTTTCATAACGGCGCAACACACGTCCCTGAAAATCAGTAATGGTTAAACTGAAATTTTCTCTCTTGGGATTGCGGAAAGTCAGTGTGGTAAATTCGCTGAAAGGATTGGGTTGAATTGATACGCCTAGATCCTCCGGATTCAAATTCGCTACCTGTTCCACAGAAACAGCTGTCATATTCACAGTATTATAAAAAGTGTCCAAACCACAGGCATTCGACACAATAACCTGAAAAGTATATTGTCCGGGAGTAGAATAGTTATGTATTGGCGCTATCAGGTTGGAAGTACCTCCGTCTCCAAAATTCCAGTTATGTATTCCGCTGCCGCTGTTGCTGATGCTCAATTGCAGGCCATTTACATTGTATTGAATGTCAGTGCTGTCTGGCAAGCTGGCTGATAAAATCTGAGTCGTAGCAGTAGGGGAAGAACAGCCTGTGACATCATAAGCTGTTACCGAATAACTTCCGGAAGTTGTAACTTGAATAGTTGTAGTAGTAGCGCCATTTGACCATATATATGCATCATGTCCGCCTGTTGCCTCTAAAGTAAGGGGGTTGCCATCGCAAATAGTCAAAGAAGGAGAAACGATCTGCGTGATCAGTTGTGCCGGTTGTTCCACCACTATTGTATCACGACGTTCACAACCCACAGCGTCACGGATAAGTACATTGTACTGACCCGCAGCAAGTCCCGAAAGATTTGCTGTAGTCTGTCCGTTATTCCAAAGATAGGTGTAAGGACTGCGGAAAGTCGGACCGCTCACATTCAGACTCACCTGAGCATCGGCATAACCGAAGCAGCTCGCATCTGTATTGAAAAGTGCCTGACTGTAATGATTATATGATTTTACCACCAGAACAGAGTCCATGCGCTGTCCGCTGCTGTTGGTCATCACATATTTGGCACTATCGCCTGTGATATCGAATTTCACATAGTGGTTCTGATAGATTTCAACACTGATATTCGGAGAATTGCTATGCTTGTTTCCATCCAGTGAACTTGCACCGGCACCGCCTGTGATAAGGTACTGAACGCCGTTCAGCTCACCGCGCTGATAACAATGCGCATGTCCGTTCACGACAAAATCTACATTATAACGTTCAAATTCCGGTACCAGAATGGTCCGCATGTCTTCATTGCCCTGATAAAGGAAGTATGGTGAAAAAGGCAGGTAATAATCGGCACTCCAGGCATTTGTCCATGGTGGTTGATGAAAAAATACAAAAAGCCATTTCTTGTCATTGCAGCGCAATTCGTTCAGCATCCAGTTGTATTGCGGAGAATTTACCGCATAGGAAATATTGGCATCGAGACAGATAAATTTGGAATCGCCCCATTCAAAAGAGTAGTAAAGTTCTGAGTTTTGTGGATTATTGCTCGGTAAATAAAAGGCATCGAGATAGGTGGCAGCACCGTCTGCATAGGTATCGTGATTGCCGATACAGGTAAAATGGCAGCTGCGTTTGAGCATATCTTTGTAAACCCCGAAGAACACATTGTCATAAGCATCGCCTACTCCCTGATCCACGTCGCCGGTTACAATAGCAAAATCTGACTTTTCTGTCTGCATCAGGTTTTTCACTGTGTTCTGAGTAGCGTTGTTGTATCCGCAATCGCCGTAAGCTAAAAAGCTGATATCGTCGGCACTCGCAACCGGAGCAGTATAAAAACTGTCGATGTCGGACAAAAAGGTCTCGGAAGGCGCCACACTGCGGCACTGATAATAGTAGCGCATATTGGGCTGCAGACCGACAAGATCGAAATAGGGCTTCTGTTCCAATCCGGAAGTAGAAAGTGAGTCGAACCAAACTCCGGGTGAGTTGCCGATAAAAAGGGTTCCGACAGCTGCAGTCGCTCTACGCCAGGCAATCGTCGCCGAGGTCTGTGTGGGCCGTTGTATGACCGGATAGCGATTTACAACCTGAGCTGAAAGCAATTCTGTAAGACAGAGTAGGGTAAAAAGTAGAAATCTTGTGCGCATGTAAATATGATTAGTTATAATTTTACCTGCGAAGTTAACATTAAGTTTACATTAAATTAACATTCAATAAAAAGATTCAGCATGAAATAAACCTATTGTTGGGTGGCATGCCATGCAAATGTTTTGTCAATTATCAAAACATGAAATTTTTACAAGTTTTGATAATTTAATTAATTAATGCTGCAACGATTTTTTTAATTTATATCATTCATTTCAAACTTAAAGTGAGCTGATAATTTACAGCTGACAATTTACAGTTGACAATTTCCACTTGCATTTCTCCATTTTTTTGGATTTATTCGTAAAATAAACATTTATCATTTTATGAACAGTCAAAAAAACCTGCTCTTCCGCAATGCAGCAGTTATCCTAAGCATACCCGTACATTTTGAATTGGGAAGCTTCCGCTAATGAAGTTAAAAAAAGATACCCCATCATTTTTAATAAAAAAATAAATTATGGTATCGGTATTAAGCCAATTTTGTATCGAATTGGGGAGGCAGGCTTCTATCAAAGGAAAGACAGACCCAATATTATAAACAGATTAATTATAATGCAAAGCTGAAAAGCTTTGTCAATGAAAGCCGTTTTGCAACACCTGAGAAATCAGACCGCTTTGAACGGATATCGGGCTATGTCTCAGGAATTAATTACTGCTTCAAATGCCGCGGCACTGCTCCGTACAGATTTGAATAATATGTATATTTATGGACGTTGCATGCAACGTCCATAAATATACAACCCCGCAGGATTTAAATTATTCCACCCCCCAAAAATCCAATTTTTTTTTTTACTTTTATTATCTTTCTCCCAATAAACTCATCAAAAAGCTCAAACCACCATAAAATGTCCACACTCAAATACATCCTTATCAGCACTCTCTTTCTTTTTTCCCTGAGCCTCAATTCCTGCTCATCGGATAAAACAAAAAAACTGCAAAGCGGCGATGAGCATTGCGAAGCAAAGCAATGTCGCGGCAAAACAGAAGAAGGCAAAAGATGTAAAAACGATACAAAGCACTGCAATGGCTACTGTCATTTGCATCAGGATCAGAGATAATTTTATTTTTTTTAACTCTGGTAAAATGCTATAAGCGAGGTTGTTATGTAATACATAATCAGCCCCGCTTATTTTTTTTAAAAATATTTCGAGCGCCTGTAACTATTCGGATCCTTATCCGTCTTACTGATACAAACAGGCTGAAAAGGAATTACTGCTAAAGTCTGATTCAGGTAATTATTAAGCAAATCATAGTGAATACAAAGGAATATAATATTTGCGTAAAAAACTGCTCGGATGGTTTGTACAGATTCATACTGAAGAATCTGCGCCATGAAGCCGATGCCGAGGATGTGGTGCAGACCGCATTCGAGCGGCTATGGGCCAACCATGCTGAGGTCAGTTCCGAAAGCGCAAAATCCTACCTGTTCACCAGCGCATACCGAATCATGATTGACCTGATCAGAAAAAATAAGCGGATAGAATACAGCGAAACCTTTCCCGAAACGGCGATCAGAAATATCGGAGAGAATTACGAACTGAAAGAACTGCTGGAAAAAGGATTGGCCACCCTCAGTGAAGTGCAGCGATCGGTCATTCTGCTTAGGGATTACGAAGGCTATGATTACAAAGAAATAGGGGAGATCGTCAATCTCAACGAATCCCAGGTGAAAGTCTATATTTTCAGAGCCAGACAGAAGCTGCAGACATTTATAAAACAGATACAGGAAGCGGTTTAAATATATAGCATGCAAATTACAACAGATAACTACGAACTGTACGCCATCGATTATCTCGAAGGCGGCTTGAGTGGAGAAGAGCTTCGCTGTATGGAGACCTTTCTGGATCAGCGTCCGGATATTAAAGCAGCACTCACAGGTTTGGAATCCGTCACTTTGACAGCCGATTCGACAAATCAATATCCAAACAAAGAAAAACTACTGAAAAAGGAACAGGGTGGGGCATTTCCATGGCTTTGGACAGCCGTATCAGTTATTTTCATTGCCATGCTGATTCCTTTTATTATTTGGCAGCAGGCCGAACCAAAAGTAGAGCAAATGGCCGATAAGAAATCAGAAATAGTGTCAGAGAAAGCCAAAGAGACAGAAGTTCAGACTGAGATTCCCCAAAAAGCGGCAGATGTTATTGAAAAACCCACCGTAAATATCGGCAAAAGCAATACAGCAGCGATTAATAATAGCGATAAAAAGACAAATGCAACAATAGCTTCTCAGGCAGGCAGAAACATAGAAAACAATGCTACCCCACCTTTAAATACAGAAACGCCGGAATTGAAAAGACGGACTGAAAGTGACTCTCTGAAACAGGTATTGGATAGTCTTCAGCTTAAAAACGGCAAAGCTAAAATTGAATTCAGCGCTATGCCCCTGGCTAATTTAGAGCTAAAAGAATTGGAAATCAATAAAAAGGAGGTTGTTCTTTCTCCGAAAATGTTACTGGAGCTGGCCGCTCTGAAAAACAAGGAAAATAATATTGCCAAAGTGAATAAACCAAAGTCATTTAAAACACCTTTCGGTACTATCAGATTCAACGATATTCGCGATGCATTGCTGCCTGAATCCTTTATTGCATCGGTAAAGTAATATTAAAAATTAATTCCAAATTCATTTAATCATCGACTTTGCGCAAAGTTGAAAGTGACATTTATTGTTAAAATTTTATAAATTTTTTTTATAAACGCTATATAAATACATGTTGCTTCGCGAACAATGTTGCGTTTCTACGAAGCTGTTGTTTTAAAATTTAAAAAAAACTGGAAATAGGATAGAAAATAATGTACGAGCACACTTTACTCTCTACCTTCTCCTAAAAAAATAAATAAACGTGGCAAAATGGCAAAGGGTGATTATGAAACAGGATTGTTTGGCGGTGGAAAATCACC
>CAINVS010000335.1 GCA_903854205.1 uncultured Bacteroidota bacterium
ACAAAAAGAAAAATAATTAAAAATATAAAGACTCCTTTCTCAAAAGAAAAAGGAGCCTACTACACCGAGCGCTACAACCGTTTATCCTTGCTTCGTTTCCGACCTGGGGAGGTTCACAGGAGCTACCCGTATAGCGGCTCCGCTGCAAAGATAAACATAGTTTTGTTATGAACAAATCTTTTTTAATAAAATACAAACTCAGTGAAAGATAATATTTAGATAAAATTATAATTAAGGGAGAGAAACAAAAAAACCTTTTTAAAATAGAAACCCAAAACTCAATGTTGGCCTTATAAATAGATTTTTAGTGGGCCCTATCAGTTCGGCACTTGGCCCAGTAAAACTATATCCGGCACTATGTATCGCGTAATTAAACTCAATACAAAAATGATTTTTGGAAAAAGATGCAAACCTTAGACCGATAGCCGGGTTTACATATAAGCCTCCATTGGCATCTGTCATTGTAAAACCATTTCTGGAAAAGCCTTTTCTCTTTAAGGCAATATTATAACCCAAGCCAAGGGAATAATAAAGTGAATTGTTCTTTTTTAAAATGTCACCTCTTACTTCTGCAAAAATTGGCAGGTGAGATGAATACATGAAATAATTATTCATGCGGGCCCAGGCAATACCACCTCCTAACATGAGATGTCTGTTAATAGATTTTCCCATTGAAAACTTAGCACCTAAGCCTAGGGTTGGAATGTCCTGCGCCCCACCCCAGAAACGCTGCTCCAAATAACCGCCAATCATATTCATATAAAAAGCAAAATACAATTCATCGCTGTAACTATGCTTTTGCTCAGTGTTTTCTACCTCATTTCCTTTAAAATTGTATTCTTTTTTAATTTCGGCTACTTCATCTGATTTATAGACCAAAACAGATCCTCCCTGAATTTCAAGTTTGATAACATCGTTAAGCTTGTATTCCAAAATTTTACAACGCAGCATACTTCCATTTTTCAGAAATACCATATCAGGATAAGTGCTTTGCGCTGATAACTGAAAAGAGAAACAAATGGATAGAAAAAGAATAAAATATTTCATATTATATTATAAAACAGACATAAAAAAGCCTTCCAAAAAGCAAAATACTATCGGAAGGCTTTTTTAATATTTTGAAATAGATTTTCCAGACTTTTAAGAATACCTATTTTATCTTTGTACAGGTATAGTACTCAGTTTTTGAATTGCTGCAGGATCCGAAATGTTGTATTGTGCCAATCCGTCTTTACCGACTACAAGCAGCACATCGCGATAAGGAGATGCGATTACATCATAAGTAGCGATGCTGTTATCACTTGAAAGCATACGACTTCCAATTTGAGTATCGTTGCTTGCATCAAATACTTTAAGACCTGCTGTTCCATCACAAAGGTAAAGTACATTGTTCTTAATGCTGAGTCCGTGAGGGTTGGTCATTTGGTGAGAAGCAATCAATGTAGGATTGTTGATATTGCTTATATCAATTACATCCAATTGGTTGGTGAAATTCTCACAGGTAGTTCCGCTGCGAAGAGTTACATAAGCACGGTCACCGCTTACATAAACAGGGTCACAGGCATTTGCATGCTGAAAATCACTTACATAAGTCGGTTCTGATGGATTTGTAAGGTCATAAATAAACATTCCGGCATTTCCACCTATAAAGAGCATGTTTTCATAAGGAAAAACAGTTTCAATATTAGACCAGCTGACATTGTTATTGGAACGCTCTACAGGATTGCTGAGATTGCTGATTTCAAATGCATGCAAATTAGCGTTATCAACAGTGTAAAGATAATCACCTGATATAGTAAATCGCGCCATAGAACCGCCTACACCTGCTGTGGCATCTCCACTGCGTCCGGAACCGTTGTTTCCGCCTGTGTTACCGCCCTGAGAAGAAGTAGCAAAAACCATATCTTCCTGCATAAGCGGATTACCCCATCCGCCACCTACAGCCTGTCCGCAAACAACTTCTTCAGTTACCTCTTTAGACGTAAAAGCTACACAAAGTCTTCCGTTATCATCCAGACCATAGCTGGGAAAAACATTATTGTCACGGTCTACCAAGGTAGGTTGCATTGGGATGGTAAGGTCGATGGTAATCAGGTCGACATAATTGTCGGCATAAAGCATATTGCCTTTGATCGCCATGTCAAGATTACCTTCAATTTTAATAAAGGCTACCTTGACAGGATTTGAAGGATCACTGTTGTCAACAAGATGAATTCCTTCCAATTGCTCATTTATGAGCAAATAACTGTGATAAAGATAAATTTTACCCGGATTTTTTAATGCTCTGGGTCCTTCAACAGTTATTGGCTGGCGAATTTCATCTAAAGTTTTATAAACCGGCTCGTATTTGACATAAGTCATTTTGGTGGTACATTTGTCTTTGGTACAACTTGCAGCAAAGAAAAGTAC
>CAINVS010000336.1 GCA_903854205.1 uncultured Bacteroidota bacterium
TGAGATCAGAAAAGGCTATCTTGATTCTATAAATAATTTGAATCAGACAGTACTTAGAATGGAATATTTGGTTGGCAAATAAGTCATTTTTAATCCAACTTCATATTACTTTTTCACAGATTCAACAAAGATTCAATTCTAAGAAATCATTGTATTAAAAAAATATAATATATTTCATTTAAATTGGGGGTTATTGTTCTTTTCTCAATTACCTTACGTTTACAAAAGTATAACTCTAAAATATCAGTGTATGAAAACAAGATTCTTATTATCAATATTCACAGCAGTCCTTTTGTTTGTATTTATCAGCTCCTGTAAAAAAGATGCTGAGATAAAAATTAGCAAAAACGGAGAAACGGAAAGCCATAATATGGGACAAGCCTGTACCAATTGCCATAAAAGCGGTGGTTCGGGTGAGGGCATATTTACAATAGCAGGCACTGTTTATGACAGCACATTGGTCAATCCGCTGCCTAACGGTAAAATTGAGTTTTACGATGCTGCCGTAGGGGGAAACTTAATGCTGACCTTGGAAGTGGATGGCAATGGCAATTTTTATACAACAAATAATGTCAGTTTTGGCTCCGGACTTTATCCGAGAGCTGTGAGCCCTATGGGTGATATTCATGAAATGCTCGTTCCTTTCAGCGGAGGCAGCTGTGCTTCCTGTCATGGCAATACCAGACCAAGAGTATGGACGCATGAATAACCGCTATTTTTTTTAAAGGTAAAAAAGCGAGTAAATTGGAAAAGCTGGACAAAATGATTATTGCCCTTTTCAAATAGGCAAACTCAGCATGGAAGAAATAGCTAAGCTTTAAAATATAAAAGGCTGCCTCAACAGAAGCAGCCTTTATATTTTATATTACATACTGTTTATGCCTTTTTTTATGCCTTTTCCTCTAAAGCAGCAATTCTAACTGCCTCAGCCACTTTAAAGGCTACCATTTCATTCAATGCCGGCGGAATAATCATATCGCGGGTAGGGAAAGGCATACACTCTGCAATTGCATAAGCAGCAGCCAATTTCATTTTTGGTGTAATGCGTTTTGCACGTGCATCAAGTGCACCACGGAAGATGCCCGGGAAGCCCAATACATTATTAACTTGGTTTGGAAGATCACTTCGGCCTGTACCGCATATAGCAGCACCGCCTTTGTAAGCCTCTTCCGGCATGATTTCCGGAGTAGGATTGGCCAATGCAAAGATAATAGGGTCCTTCGCCATTGTTCTCACATGTTCAGCTGTCATCATATTGCCGGCACTTACACCGATAAATACATCTGCGCCGACGAGTGCATCATATACAGTACCTGTCAGATTATTGGAATTACTGTAAGCAAGTGTAGCAATTTTAGACTCATTCATATCGTCACGGCTTGAGCAAAGTATGCCTTTGGTATCACAAAGAATGATTTCTTTTACCGGAGTACATACAGAACCATCACCCTGATCTACACAACGGAGAAGACGGGCAATAGCCACACCTGCAGCACCTGCGCCATTGATAACTACTTTAAGTTCGCTCAATTCTCTGCCCAATACTTTGGCGGCATTTATAAGTGCTGCCAATACAACTATAGCAGTCCCATGCTGATCATCATGAAAAACGGGAATACCCAAATCCTGAAGGCGCTCTTCAATTTCAAAGCTGCGCGGAGCAGCAATGTCTTCAAGATTAATACCGCCAAAAACAGGGGCAATGCGCCGGATTGTTTCTACAATTTCGTCTGTATCCTGTGTATCCAAACAAATTGGAAATGCATTGATATGACCGAATTGACGGAAAAGCATAGCCTTACCTTCCATAACAGGAATTGAAGCTGCAGCGCCAATGTTACCTAAACCTAAAACGGCCGAACCGTCGGATACAATTGCAACGCAGTTACTTTTGATGGTATATTCCCAAACCTTTTCGGGATCTGCTGCAATTTCGAGACAGGGAGCTGCCACGCCCGGAGAATAAACCAAAGAAAGGTGTTCGGCTGTTCTCACATCCATTTTGTTACGGATGCTGATTTTTCCTTTCAAAAGTCGATGCAGCTGTAGTGATTCTGCTGAATAATCCATAATTGATAATCTGAATAGTGCCGCAAGAAAAACCGAAAATTAGATCCACATTGTGAAAGCTGATTCACTTTCAATATTTTCGGTATTTCAGAATGGACACTTAGGTGATATAATAGGATGTTGTTTCGATAATTTTCGCTGCTAAATTAAACTAAAAACTTAGAAGTAGTGGAAAATTGAAGGATTTTTTAAACGAAAGGGCTTAACAGTCGACCAATGAACAATTGTCATTTACTGATTCAAAAGCAATTGTGCTGTGTTTTATGTCAAATTTCAATAAAATAGCCTCCAATTCATTTTTTAAGGGATTTAGTTCATCCAAACTTGTTTTCTCTTTGCTGATAACAATATGGGTTGTAAGTATATTCAATTCACCATCCAAGGACCAAATATGCATGTCGTGCACATCTGCAACCATCGGATGTTGCTTTAATGCTGACTTTACCTTTTCTATGTCGATTCCGTAAGGAATTGCCTGTAAAAAAATTTTCATTGTCTGTCTTAACGTCTCTACGACATTATAAAGAATGTATAACGCAATGCCTATGGATAATATCGGATCTAGAAAAGTCCAATTGAAAAGCCAGATTCCTATACTGCCTATAAAAACGGCAACCCAGCTAAAAACATCCTCAAGCAGATGCAGCATGACTGCTCTTGAGTTGATGGATTTGCTGAAACGCAGTTTTAGTACTGCTGCGCCATTGACGATAATGCCTAAAACCGCCAATCCAAGCATTCCAAGTCCATGCGTTTCCTGTGGAGCCTGCAACCTGCCAATTGCTGCAATAAGTATAAAAACTGAGCCTACAACCAGTATGATTGAGGTTATAAAAGCCCCCAGCACAGAAAATCTTTTATATCCGTAGGAAAAAGTACTGTCTCTGCCCCGTTTGGAAAGAATATGCATGCCCCAGGCCAAACCGATACTCAGACTGTCACCCAAATCATGAAGTGCATCCGATAGAATGGCTATACTGTTTGTCAAAATACCGCCAATGATCTCTATAACAGTGAAAATTACATTCAACAAAAGCGCTAGGCCTAAATTGCTGCCTTCTCCATGATGATGATGACCATGATGATGACCATGTGAATGACCATGATGCTCATGCTCCTCATGTTTGTGTTCATGTTCGTGATTGCAATTTTCTCCGTGCTTGTGCATGTTATAGGCTATATTTAGCAGTCAGTATATCGACCGCTGTGTTAATGTCACTTATCTTCCAACAAAGATCAGGAGTACTGAAATATCACTCGGAGATACTCCGCTGATGCGGCTTGCCTGCCCGATAGTGGCCGGTTTCACACGATTCAGCTTCTCACGTGCTTCCGCCGAAAGACCCTGAATTTGTGAATAATCAAAATTTTCCAACAGTTTAACTGATTCCAGGCGAATCATTTTCTCTGCCATTTCCTGTTCTTTTTCAATGTAACCGGCATATTTAGCATTGATTTCTGCATATTCCACAAACTCCGGATCAAATTGTGCAATAAAATCTTTCAGGCGGGGCATTATTGCAGCCAATCCCAAAATAGAAACATCAGGGCGCAACAGCACTTTTATCAGCTTCATTTTTTGTGTTAATGGTGCAGACCCCAAATCGACAAGATACTTTTCGACCTCAGACGGCTCTACGCTCATTTCTTCAAAAAATTGTTTGATTTCAGCATTGGCCTTTCTTTTGGCATCCACTCGGGTCATACGGTCTTCCACCTCAATACCGAGGCTTTGAGCCAATGGCGTCAGTCGCATATCAGCATTGTCCTGACGGAGCAGGATACGGTATTCTGCCCTTGAGGTGAACATGCGGTAGGGCTCGTTGGTGCCTTTATTAATCAAATCATCTATCAGCACACCGATATAAGAATCGGAACGCTGCATGATAAAAGGTTCTTTGTCATTAATGGCTAAATGTGCATTCAAACCGGCCATCATACCCTGACAGGCTGCTTCTTCATAACCCGTAGTGCCGTTTATCTGACCTGCAAAAAAAAGATTTTTCACCAGTCGGGTTTCCATATTCATACGCAACTGCGTAGGCGGAAAAAAGTCGTATTCAATCGCATAACCCGGGCGGAACATTCGGGCATTCTCAAATCCCGGAATCAATTGCAGTGCTTTGAACTGTATATCTTCGGGCAGTGAAGAGGAAAACCCATTGAGATAAACCTCGCAGGTGTTCCATCCTTCCGGCTCTACAAAAAGCTGATGGCGTTCTTTATCCGAAAAACGGTTGATTTTATCTTCAATGGAAGGACAATAGCGTGGCCCGAGACCCTGAATGCGGCCGGTAAACATGGGCGAGCGGTCGAAACCTGTTTTCAAGACTTCGTGAACTTTTTCATTGGTATAGGTGATATGGCAGGGGCGCTGTACAAGCAGGGGAGGAGTTTCTGTATAGGAGAATTTACCTGCGGGCTCGTCACCGGGCTGCTCTTCCATGACAGACCAGTTGATACTGCGTCCGTCAATACGTGCAGGCGTACCTGTTTTCATCCGGTTCGATTCAAAACCCAATGCTACAAGCTGCTCTGTGATCCCTTTGGCTGCGCTCTCTCCGGCACGGCCTCCACCCAAACGTTTTTCGCCGATATGTATCAGTCCGTTCAGGAAAGTGCCATTGGTTAGAACCACTGATTTACCGGGAATTTCCAAACCGAGTGAAGTGATAACACCTTTTGCCACGCCGTTTTTAATGATGAGTCCACCCACCATCTCCTGCCAGAAATCTACATTGGGATGAGCTTCCAGCATGAGTCGCCATTTTTCGGCAAATCGCATACGGTCACTTTGTGCACGGGGACTCCACATGGCCGGACCTTTGGAGCGGTTAAGCATGCGGAACTGAATCATGGTATGGTCTGTCACAATTCCCGAATAGCCGCCCATAGCGTCTATTTCGCGGACAATCTGACCCTTTGCAACTCCACCCATTGCTGGATTGCAGGACATTTTGGCAATGGTTTCCATATTCATGGTCACCAGTAGGACTTTGGAGCCCATATTGGCAGCGGCAATTGCGGCCTCGCATCCGGCATGTCCGGCGCCGACAACTATAACGTCGTATTCTGGAAAAAGCATTTGGTTTCTAAATGATGAAGGATTTCCTTCTAATTAAAGGTAAAATTAAACCTGATGCAAATATACAAGTTTGTTTAGACTGAATCCAATCACAAGACTATTAAACAGGTAATTTTTAAAAAATGTTGGTGGATTGGGTTAAAATAACACTGTAAGCTGCTCTTTTTGATACATTAAATAAAAAAAACCAAATACATTCAAATAATTTGTTTCTAAACTTGCATTTGTCTTTTGCGAGGGTTATATTTGTAGAAATTATAACCCCAATTTGCCCATGTACAATAAATATGATAAAATCTTCAAAGAAAACCTTGAGGAGATTTTTTTGCCCTTGGCAAAACGGCTCTTAGGCATAGAGTCTGACCGGTTGATTGAAATTCCGGATGATTTACAGGTCACAAAAGAGTTGTTTCCCGATTTTTTGAAAAAAGTGCTGCACGATATAAATGAGAACCATCCATTACATGGACTTTCAGGATAGTTTTAGCCTGCTACAGTCGGCGTACCAACAGCCATAAATTTCAGGCTGGCAAAACTTGAATTTAGCTGTGGAGAGGGGCCGGCATAACTTAGTTTAATGACTTCGCAAGGTTCTCCGAACTGAATACAATTTGCAGTGGCAGTTGGAATGATCAACATCGAATCACCTAATTTTAAAGTATTTGAAATACGATTATGAATTAATTCGAAAGAATCTGTCGATGGAATGGCAGCATCAATGTGAACATAGTAGGAAACTCCGCTGACTGGAGGAAGGGGTAAATGAAATTCAGCATCCTGGCCACTCATTGAATCACAGTAAGCCGAGACTTCGACATCAACAGGCAGGTCAATGATTTGCTGGTACATCGGAATTGATACTGTCAGCTTTGAGCTCTAGCTACAGATAGAGTTACCAAACAAACAAATAAATAAATAAATTAAAAATTATTATTCTCATCGGTTTAATTTTTATTAGGTTTTGGATTATAATAAAAAGTAATTATTTGGATTTAAAATAGGGATTATAAATCAATCCTATCACATTACCAAATGGATCTTTAACCGTTGCGGTAATTAGTTCTCCACCTACATTGTCATAAACAGAGGTTTAGTCGTAAATTGAGTTCCAAGAATTTTTGCAAAGGCATAAACACAAGAATCATTACAGCCAGAAAGTATCGGCAAAAGGTATGGAGGAGTAGATGTGTTTTTTCCAAACTCATGTACCATTAAAAGTTGTTAATTGTTCATTTGAAACATGACAAACAATAATTTTTTTTAAATATTCCTAATTTTTAATAAACTTAATAACCTTTGCCCCTAAATTCAAAACATAAACACCCGGGGCCAAACTATTGATATCAATAAAATTATCAGCTTCCAATTGCCCGCTTTTTAGCATACGGCCCAATAGGTCTGTGATTGTAAATTCTTGAAATTCGCCTTGCTCTACAAATATTCTGTCCGATGCGGGATTGGGATAAACCCGAATCTGTGCTTCTATATTTTCCTTTACAGCTGTAAATAAATTACAATTTGAAGGGGCAGGCAGCGGTTGTACACCAAAAAATCCGAAATCGGTGAAACCAAGATAATTGACCGAACAGTCGGGATTTACAGCAAATTGCCATTCGCGGTAATTGTCGCAACCATCGAAACAATCGCTGAATTCAAATCGGAAATTGTAATAACGGACCGAGTTAATCTCGTTATAAGTAATTTTTCCGGCAAGGCCAATTGTGCCATTTGCCTCTGCCAGACTAACCGCTGGCTCCAGTTCGATGCTATCCAAAAGCGCATTGAGATTCAAAAATCGGTTTGTACTCAATTCGGCAATACTTCCAAATGAGAAGTTCGTGAAACCTGTAACACTGAGCCCATATTTATTTACCAAAGAATCGATATATGAATTTCCGGTTAGCATAGTCAAATTTTGCCAGGCCGCAGTCCATGCTACCGAAGTATCGACCCATACCATAATGCTTTGCCAGGTCATTACAGAGGAGGTTCGGTCGTGCACACAATAGAGATTAAAAATGGAATCTGCCTCAGGCAAGCCTGAATTTAAAACTGCTGCAAGGCCTTTTTCGATTAGATCTTTTTCTGTCTGCGGAATAGTTACCAATGATAGCGAGGGACTGTTGTTCTGCTGCATGTTCCTGATCGACATATTGGCAATATCCCATTCATAAGCATTGAGCAATTGTGGGCTCAGGCTGCAATCGGAGGGCGTCTGCGCAAATAGCGGCAAACTCAGTAAGGTAATTACTAAAATACGCATTGTTGGTTAAGTTATTTATTATTTTTTTCTAATTCTATCTCATTCAATAGACTTATTATATTTCTGACTTCCTACTTCTAATTTCTCACTTCCTACTTCTGATTTCCAGTAAAATTATACCCCAAAACACTTTCATAATTCAAGGCGCCGTATTTCGCAAGACCGTTTACAATAAAATCGATTGAAAAACTGACCAAAAAATTATCATCATAAGATGCCGCAAAAAAGATGGAGGCATATCCCGAGGTACGGTACAGCAAGCCTGCTTTTATTTGCTCATTGTAGATGTTGAACTGCAAACCCGCATCGAGCTGTGGCCTCAGGTTATTAATCATTCTGAAATTTACAAAGGGTTCAAGTGCCAGATCATTGCCTTTTACAGGGAATTTGGCGCCGACTACTGCAAAATAATGTCTAAAAAGTTTTGCATTGTTAACACCCGAAAAATTGAGTCTGCTCTGTACCAGATTGGCCGATGAAATTCCGGCATAAATCCTGGGCGAGTAATAATACAATCCAAATTCGGCATCGCCTGTTGTTGCAATACCTCTAGCCTGAGCCATATCTATACTAAGATCGTTCTGATTGATGAGGACAAGATCTTCGGTTCGGATACTGTTTTGATAAAATTTGCCACTTACACCCAGCGAAAGGCGACTTTTTTTATCGATTGGAATATGAAAGGCATAGGAAGCTTTCATGCCAAAGACCCTGAAAGGACCGGACCTGTCCATGTATATCAGACCGCCCAAACCGTGTTTATCTTTTAACAATGCCTGATAGGAGGCACCAAAGGTAATGGGTGCATCGTTGAAAAAGGTCCAGTTCTGTCTTACAAAAAAGCGCAGCAATTGCTTGTTGTCGGAACCGACAGCTGCCGGATTCACCAAAAAAGCATTGTGCCCGTTGTTCTGGGTAAATTGTGGCTCTTGTTGCGCCAAAAGAGCATTAGTAATGAAAAGGGCTATTATAGGAATGATTATCTTTTTCATTGCTGTAAATTTTTATCTGATGATTGAAACTGATCCGGTAAATGTTGCCTTTCCGACAGGTGCCGGCAAGGTAATTTTCAGGATATAATAGTAAGCCGCATCGGGCAATAGCTGACCGGCAAAGGTTCCGTCCCAGTCGCCAGTATAATTCGATTTTGTAAATACAGGCTGTCCCCAGCGATTGAAAATCTGCACCTCATTGTCCGGATAAAGCTCAATGCATTGTATGTACCAGTTGTCATTTGTGCCATCGCCATTGGGCGTAAAGGCATTAGGGATAAGGAATTCGCAGCTTGTAGAGTCGCAATCTTTTTCAACAACACTAATGGAAGATGTCACTTGTCCGCAGCTATTCTCGACCGTAATGCTGTAAGTACCTCCATCGCTGACGATAAGCTGCTGAGCCGAGGATCCGTCGGACCAGAGATAGCTTTGTGTATTTACACCTAAAGCATTCAATGTTAGCGTTTCTCCGGTACAGAGTATGCTATCCCACATAATTTCGACCGTAGGACTTTGTAAAATATCGAGGTTGATGGTGAGCAGACTGTCGCAACCGGCGCTGAAAATTGTGTCGGAATAGATACCGCTTTGGGTGTAGATAGTTCCCCAGGCTGCTGTATAAGGAGCGCAGGCACTGATATTTTGAACAGGAGCCAGTATCAGTCCTCCAATAGTCAGATTTACCGAAATGATAGAATCACAACCATTTGAACCTGTTAAAGAATAATTAAAAATAGTGCTTTGGTAATAAGTGTTCCCATTTACATCGGTAAAACTGTCACAGGCAGTCTCATTAAGTTGTGTCTGTGTAAAAGGTAAAATCGTAAGATTGAGTACAATGATGCTGTCGCAACCCGAAGCGGAGCTTAGTGTATAACTGTACACGCCGCTTTGTGTAAAAATTGCGCCCAAGGGATTTGTATAATCGTTGCATGCTGTTACAGAAATACTGTCTGTCGTTGCAGCGCAGGGTGATAGATAGCAAATTTGGACAATTCCGTTACCGCCACTTTGATTAAATACCCCCGTAGCGGTTCCGGGATAAGCAGCAAGTAATGGGTCGCTGCTATTTGCCGGGACACCGAAAAATCCTGCAGTCTGAGTAGTACCTGTCAAGCCGGGACAGGTACTGCATACAAAACCACTGCCGCCACCGCCGGTGCTACCTACACCAAAACAGCCGTCGTGACTGCCGCCACCGCCGCCACCAAAATAACCAGCACCGCCGCCACCGCCACCGGTTCGATCGGCTGAACCTCCAAGGTCTGTTGCGCCGCTTCCGCCCTGTTGGCCAGCACCTGCTGTTCCCGATACAGGATGTCCGCAAATCGTGTTGGAAGATGGTGCACCGCCGGCAGTTTGCGTGCCACCAAAGCCATTGAGATTAAACTGATTGTTTGCGGCTGTGTACTGAGCGTTTAATCCGCCTCCACCACCACCTGAGCGGTTGAATGAGGCTCCACCGCCAGCACCTGCTATTCCGAGAATATTATTAATACTGCCAGTCATTCTCACCAAAGTCAAACCACCTCCACCGCCGGCTCCACCTACATTGGTCGGAATGCCGTTCAAAGTTTCCACTCTGTTTCCGGTTCCGCCATTGCCTCCACCGCTGTAACCACCGGCGCCACCTGTATGTCCTACAGCTTTTTCACCACCGCCGCCAACTACAATCTGCAGAACATCGCCTGCTATGACGGGTACCGTAATTTCGGTGTAACCACCGCCACCACCTGCATTATTTGTTGCATCGGGACCGCCACCCCCGGCTGCTCCCCACATTTTCAATCTGATGCTGTCAACACCAGCAGGAACTGTCCATTGCTGTGGGGCACCTGTGTATTCAAAAACCAGACAATTGCTGTTGACTGGGGCACAATTTGTAACTAAAACCCGGTCGCTTCCAATACCGCAGGGTCCTGTAACCGTTACAGAATAGGTACCGGGACTGTTTACACTGATACTTTGTGCAGTGGAGCCATTCGACCAAATATAGGATGAACCAGGGTTTTGCGCATCGAGGGTGTAAGTTTGTCCGGGTGTGCAAAGCCTGAGGGTATCGGCACCAAGGGAAACATAGAGCGAATCATCATTCTCAAAAATCCAGGCCGGGAAGTTGGGTAATCCAAAAAACAGGCCTGTAAAACTAATTATTGATGGCTGAATCTGAGCATTTACAGTATTGGGACAATTTATTCGGTCTAAGGTAACTGTGCCCTGGCTCAAATCACTGGTGAGATAATAAATTCTGCCATCGGGACCCAATTGCATTTGTCCGATCCCTGTACCAAAACCTACATTGATGATGCCAATCTGGGTAGCAGATGCAAGAATATTGGGTGCATTCAAATCATATCTTACAACTGCAAAATTTGCAATCTCGTATAGATATCTGCTGTTAGGCGAAAATTCGAACTGCTCGCCGGGATTGGTAATTGCGAGCGGATTTGAAAATGTTCCGCTGCTATTGTCAAAATCGAGTAAGTATTGTAATGTTCTTACCTTTCTTCCATTAGGTGAAGCCTTTATGATACCACCATTTCCTCCTGCAGTTGTATAATTGTTGACAAAACTGACTCCTGAGGGTGTAACACTGTAAACGCCGATTCCGGTTGAGTCCTGATTGATTAAAACCCAGTAATCTCTGCCATTGCTGTGCCTTACTGCGCAGAGCCCCTCATAAGATGGAAGATAAACAGGTTGATCGGCAAGCACTACGTCGCCCAATCCACCATTGAGATTCATATCCACCGTAAAATACCTCAATCCCCGACCCAGGGGCTGAGTAGCATTGATAGAGGGTGAAGCACCTATATTGTACTCAATTTCTTCCATGGTAAAGACATAATAAAGTCCCTGCTGACCGGGTGCTTCAAAAATTACCGCTGACTGTGCAGCACTGAAGCCGCCGCCTTCTGTACCCTGCATGTCATACATGGCCGCATTGTTACGATTCCAGATATGACCGCCATCCTGACCGCTAAATAAGGGTTCGCGACCACCTCCATTGGTGTAAAAGAGCAGATTGCCCAAAGAATCACTATAGGAAGCAGATCCTTCGAAGGTTTCCATCAGACTTCCGACAATCTGTACAGGGGCACCAGTGCTAAAATCGATCGCCTTCCCATCGCCAAAATGCCAGATGTTGGCTTGTTTTTGGGCGTAAACATTTAGAGCAAAAAGTGATAAAAAAAATAACAATGCTGAATTTCTCATACAGTTATATTTATAACTTTATAAAGTGTTTAATTTTATTTCCGGCTACAATACAGTAGACGCCATTGGGCAATTCTGAGGTATTAATCTGAATCTTTGAATTATCAATTAAACCAAAAATTACTTTTCTGCCCGTAAAATCATTGATATAAAATCAGATCCAAGCAAAGCATCCGGACTTTCAAGTAACAGATAATCTCTGGTAGGATTGGGAAAAACTGCAAAATCCTCTCTTGTTGAATTGTTTAAACCAGTTGCACCACTATTCTGAATACAGCGCACAGGCAAGCCTGTTAATTTAACCGAATTACTCGCATAGCAGGCCGGAGAATCATAACCAATCAGAACGATATCCACATCATCGGCAGTTTGTAGTGTTGAAGCCCAGAGATAACACATATAACCCAAATTTTCATAGACCCCATTGTTGTTGGCTCTCCAACCCGATGGTAAAGCTGTAAAGTTACTGCTGTTATCAGCATCTGTATTGGGACTTAACCAATGCGAAAAGCCCTGTTCCTTTAGTTTACTGCCAGCCACAGTTTCTCCACCTAAAAAACTGAGCAGATTGGCCCATTCTGCGGCAGTTGGTACATGATAACCTGCAGGACAGACATTGTGGGCATCATTTACAGTGTACCAATTGTATAAATTACCGTATGGATTAACATATGAACTATCATTGTTGTAAAAACAATAGGCAGCAGCTGTTTGAACCGGCCATTGAGCGGAATCCAACACCATTGCGATTGGATCGTTATTGCTGAATTTTGTCGTACGCAGATTTTCACCCAGCCAAACCTGATTGCCAATTGTCACAGTACTGTAAATGTTTCCGTCGGCATCTGTTACTGTTTGTGCAGCGGTATTTAAAAAAGGTATAGTGGCTGCTACTAATAGTATAATTGTTATTTTATTTTTCATTGTTTAATGTTTTAATTTGTTAAAGCCCATTGTGCTAATCACTATTCTTTCATAATCTTGTAGGTCTTTAACTGATCTTTGCCAAGGCTAATAAAATAAAATCCCCTGGGAAGAAATTCCAGGTTAAGCTGTCCGCTCAGTATTTCTCCCTCCGATAATTTTCTGCCATATAAATCGCTGATGAAATAGTGGAGTGGAAACTTATCTGATGAAGTTTCAATATATATTTGGTCGGAAAAAGGATTCGGATAAAGACTAATCTCTTCGTTTACTTGTTCAGAAACAGCGGTGGCAGATGGAAGCACCTCAATCTGGCAATCTTTGACAATACTGTCAGACCCATAAACATTCTGTGCAACCAATTTTACATCGTAAATGCCGGGTGTGTTATAAATAATACCAGTAGGATTTTGAAGCGTTGAACCAGTGGTAGCAGCACCATTGAAGGTCCATTGCCAGCTGCTGGGCGAATAGGAAGACTGATCGAAGAAATCGACGGAATTTCCTGCAGTGATAACCCTGCTGCCTAATCTGAAATCTGCCACAGGTTTGATATTGAGCGTTGGCTTATAGGCTCTTATGCTTGTTCCGCCTTCGGTAACTACCATAATGCCTTCTTTAAGTAAAGCTGGGTTGCAATAAATCGCCAATGGAGCGCTCATTTGCCATTTGATGGTTTGTAAATCGTGGCTTAGGGCATAGATATCGCCTGTGCCCGTGTTCAGATAAACTGTACTGTCATTTCCTACTGTGATGCTTGACTGTGAAAGATTAAAGGTGATTGAACTATCTAAAACTACACCGCTTTGGCTATCGAGTCTTTTGACCAGATTATTATCAAATATATACAGCGAATTATCAGGCCCGATACTGAGGTCTCCGGTGAAAAGTCCAGCCAAAACGGGTGTATAAGTCCAGCGCTGACTAAAAGAACTGCCATCGTCTTTAAATGCATGGAGCAGGCCACCATCGCGCCAGAAATAAATTGTACCATCGGGACCCACAATTAAGGGGTATTCCTGATCGGGATCGCCGGGAATAGGTGCTGAGTTATAAAGTGTCAGACCCGTTTCGACATCAATGGCAGTTAAACGAATTGGTGTTGTAATCCCTCCGGTAATCCTGTAAATATTTTTATCAGACATGGCAAGACCTTTAGAAGGGCCTATAACA
>CAINVS010000337.1 GCA_903854205.1 uncultured Bacteroidota bacterium
GGTAAAACTAAAATATGAAAAAGGAGCTATACCTGTATCGGATAGCTCCTAATTTTTATTTTTTTTGTCGGTTAGTAGTGAATAAATATATTAAAAAGCCGGCTCTTAAGTGCTCTTAAGTCGGCTTTTTTAATTTTACTCAATCGGGATGGCCGTAGAATACTTCAGATCGTTCATCACAAAGTCTGTCTGTACATGTGCAATATTGTCCAGCGAAGCCAGCCGATTAAAGGTAAAATCGTGATAGTCCTGCATATCCTTTACCAGAATTTTCAACAGAAAGTCGTACTGACCGGCAATATGGTAACATTCTGTCACTTTTGGGAAGAGCATTATCTCCTGCTGAAAGTTAATCAGCGCCTTTTGCGAATGCTCCTTTAGTGAAACCGAAAGAAAGGCCATCAGCCCCTTTTCCACCTTTTTCCTATCTACCAGCGCAACATAACCCCTTATGATTTGCTGCTTTTCCAATCTTTTAATCCGCTCATAAACCGGAGTTAAGGAAAGTCCCAATTTATCCGCAATTTCCTTATTTGTCAGCCTTGCATTTTCCTGCAGGAGTTGCAAAATCTTTTTATCGTTAACGTCCATGTTGATATTTTAGTAAACCGATTATTTTTCTGTTTAAGTGCATCCTTCTATGTGGAAAAAGATTTATTCTCCGATATAGCTGCTCTAAAAGATTTATTTTCTAACAATAAAACAAATATAGAAAATATTACTGCCAAATATCATTTTTGCTATAATTTTGTACTGCAAATAAACATATTGGCCAAAAATAAATCTCATAAAATGAACGAAAATATCGCTTTCGCCCTCCTCATTTTTACCTCTTATTTTTCGATCATCAATCCCTTGAGTACCATGCCGGTTTTCATGACTATGACCGGAGAGCTGACGCCGAAACAACAGCGCATCACTGCCCGAAAAGCATTGATTGCGGCATTTTTGACGATGATGGCCTTTGCATTTTCGGGGCAGCTGCTCTTCTCTTTTTTCGGCATTTCTGCCAATGCTTTCCGCATAGTTGGGGGCATCATCTTTTTTCAAATGGGCTCCGATATGCTTCAGGCCCGACTGGGCCGTGTAAAAGTGCAGGAAGATGAGGTGAAATCTTATGTGACAGATATCTCCATTACTCCATTGGCGATTCCGATGATCTGCGGACCGGGTGCTATTACCAATTCTATCGTCATGATGCAGGATGCAGACTCTATTGTCAAAAAAGTAATTCTCATCAGCATGATTGTTTTGGTTTTACTGATCACCTATCTTGTTTTTGCTGCAGGAGCAGTCATTTCAAAAGTCATTGGCGAAACCGGCAATAAGGTGATGCTCCGACTCATGGGACTCATTGTAATGGTGATTGCGGTTGAGTTTTTCCTCAGCGGCCTCAAGCCAATTTTGGTTGATTTACTGCCGGGATTTGCAACTGTTGAAAAGTAGATGATTTCCAATTATTGCGCAGTAGTTTACAAATAACAATGGCCGTCCAATTTTTTGGACGGCCATCAATATTTTATCAAATCTGTAATTTAACCTACAAAGTACTTTTTATTCCCACTCAATAGTAGCAGGCGGTTTTGAAGTAATATCGTAAACAATACGGTTAACATGCTTTACCTCATTCACAATACGGTTGGAAATGCGCTCCAATACATCGTGAGGAATTCTTGCCCAGTCGGCGGTCATACCGTCAACACTTGTAACACCACGCAGACCGATGGTATAGCTGTACGTGCGTTCATCGCCCATTACACCTACAGTTCTGATGCCTGTAAGTACAGCAAAATATTGCCAGATTTCTTTATCGAGACCCGATTTTGCAATTTCGTCTCGGAAAACCCAGTCAGCTTCACGCAAAATCTCGAGTTTATCCTCTGTTACTTCTCCGATAACGCGGATACCAAGTCCCGGACCCGGGAATGGTTGACGATCCACCACATGAGAGGGAAGGCCCAACTCGCGGCCCAATGCACGTACCTCATCTTTGAAGAGATTGCGCAGCGGCTCAATAATGCCGGTGAATGTCATATTATCTGGCAGACCGCCAACATTGTGGTGACTTTTAATCACGGCAGAATGTCCGGCACCGCTTTCAATTACATCGGGATAAATAGTTCCCTGCACCAATAATTCTATATCGCCCAATTTTTTTGATTCCTGTTCAAAAACGCGGATAAAGGTTTCGCCAATGGCTTTGCGTTTTGCTTCGGGTTCGGTAATACCGGCCAATTTATCCATAAACTGTTCGCGGGCATCAACTGCAATAAGGTTCAGGTCGAACTGATGTCCAAAAACCTCAACAACCAAACGGGCTTCATCTTTGCGCAAAAGGCCATTATCCACAAAAACACAGGTCAATTGTTTTCCGACAGCACGGTGAATAAGCATAGCCGCAACTGAAGAATCCACGCCACCCGAAAGGGCACAAAGTACTTTTCTATCGCCAATTTGAGCACGCAATCCTGCAATTGACTCCTCCATAAGGCTGCTCATTTTCCAGTCACCGCTGCAATTGCATATCTCGTAAAGGAAATTTTTCAGCATGCGGGTACCTTCCGGTGTATGCATCACCTCGGGGTGATACTGAAAACCGTAGATTCTTTTAACATCATTGGCATAAGCCGCATTGTGGCAGGTATCGGTACTTGCTATGGTTTTATAACCAACCGGCAAATCGGATACATGATAAGTATGACTCATCCAACAGGTTGTCTGCGTAGGTACATGCGTAAAGATAGCATGTGGGCGGACAGCCAATTCTTTTTTTCCGTATTCACGCTGTGAAGCAGCCTCTACTTTTCCACCATTCAGGTGGGCAATAAGCTGTGCGCCGTAGCAGATACCCAAAACAGGAATTCCCAATTCAAAAATTCCGGAATCAACTGTTGGTGCGCCTGTTTCATAAACCACACTCGGACCGCCCGTAAATATAATCCCTTTGGGATTTCTTGCCTTCACTTCTTCGGGTGTAATACTGCAGGATACAACCTCGCAATAAACATTGGCTTCGCGTACGCGACGTGCAATCAGCTGATTATACTGTGCTCCGAAGTCAAGGACTAGAATTAATTCGTGATTCATATATAAGATTAAGAGTCTGAAAGATTAAGAGATTAAGAGTCTATTTGATACTGCTTATATGCGGATAAGTACCTTAAGTTTATAATTAAGATCATTAAATCTAAAAAACTGCATTTCCAAATCCAATTATACCTGTAGTCCTCAGTTCACCGATCAGATTTATTTACTTGGCTATCAAATTATTAAATTACTGTATTGAATTTACAATTTTATATTTCTCGGATTGTACTAATTTTCAAATCCTCAAATTTTCAAATCCTCAAATTAAATCTTACTCAACAGAGTAATTAGGTGCCTCTTTAGTAATCTGAATTCCATGCGGATGGCTTTCGCGCAGACCGGCATTGGTTATTTGAACAAACTGTGCGGTTTCATGCAGCGTCTCCAAATTTTTTGCACCGCAATAGCCCATGCCCTGTCTGATGCCGCCAATAAGTTGGAAAACGGTATCCTCCACATAACCTTTATAGGCAACACGGCCTTCTACTCCTTCGGGAACCAATTTTTTGGCATCCTGTTGGAAATAGCGATCTTTACTGCCTTTTTCCATAGCAGTGATAGAACCCATACCGCGATACACTTTGAATTTGCGACCCTGATAAAGTTCTACAGCTCCGGGACTCTCCTCGCAACCTGCAAAAATAGAACCCATCATACAAACACTGGCACCAACACCCAACGCTTTGATTAGGTCACCGGAATATTTGATACCGCCGTCAGCAATTACGGGAACGCCATAATTGTTTGCTGCTTCGGCACAGTCATAAATAGCTGTTATTTGAGGAATGCCCACACCGGCAACTATGCGTGTAGTACAGATGGAACCCGGTCCGATTCCAACTTTTACGCCGTCGGCTCCAGCTTCTATAAGGGCAATAGTTGCAGCAGCTGTAGCAACATTGCCACCTATAATCTGCAGTTCGGGATATAATTTTTTGATGGTGCTGATCATTTCCAAAACCTTTACGGAATGGCCGTGAGCAGTGTCTACAACGATAACGTCAACATCCGATTTCACCAGACGGGCAACGCGCTCTAAAGTATCGGGAGAAGTACCAACGGCAGCACCTACGAGCAGGCGGCCTTTGTGGTCTTTGGCAGCGTTTGGATAACGCTCCGATTTTTCAATATCTTTTATAGTGATCAATCCGCCCAATCTGCCCTGAGCATCTACAAGCGGCAGTTTTTCAACGCGATGTTTGCGCAAAATGGCTTTTGATTCTTCCAACGTTGTTCCCATCGGGGCAGTAACCAAATTTTCCTTGGTCATTACCGAACCTATTTTTTGATTGTAGTCAATTTCGAAACGAAGATCTCTGTTTGTAAGAATTCCCACCAGAATTCCATCTTTATTGCAAATTGGAACACCTGAAATTCTGTACTTATTCATGAGTGCCTCTGCCTCATACACAAAATGATCGGGGGTTAGGAAAAAAGGATTGCTGATGACAAAGTTTTGAGAACGTTTCACTCGGTCAACCTCCTCCCCCTGCTCGTCAATAGTCATATTTTTGTGAATAATGCCGATTCCTCCCTGTCTTGCCATGGCTATTGCCATATCCGATTCTGTAACAGTATCCATAGCGGCACTGACCAAGGGAATATTCAATCTTATTTTTCTGGTAATTTGCGTACTGAGATCTATCTCGTGAGGGAGAACTTCAGAATAGGCGGGAATGAGGAGGATGTCATCAAAAGTGAGACCCTGTTTTTGCAACTTTCTCATGTGATGTAGATTTGTTATTGCTTCCGAAAAAATTGCAGGCAAATTTAAGGAGTAATTTTGGGATTAAATAGCTATATCCAAAATCTCTTGTTAATTTATTGTTAAGTTTCCTTTAACATAGTTTTGTTATCCGTCAAAACTAGCTAATTTTGCACTCAAATTGGGGGGTACTTATTTTTCACAAGAGGCCAATTTGGCCGAATCCCCCACAAAATAAGCTTTTTCAATCAAAAGCCAACATACTTTCACACATGGCCAATCAAAAACAAAGCGGTTTGGATATTGATTTGGGCAATCTCTGCTCAAAAGATGCCTTCGACTGGGCAAAAACAACTTTCCGCAACCGTGAAAATAAAGCCGGTGCCATTGCCCTAAAAGTTGATGGGGTATTTTCCAACATGCTTCTTTTTGGAAATCAGCGCATCGGGATTGGTTCTGATGGAATTGGTACCAAAATAGAGCTGACCGAACGCACAGGCATTTACAATACCCTTGGTTACGATCTCGTAGCTATGGTGGCCGATGATTTGGCTACTGCAGGTTTTGAACCTACCAGTATATCCAATATCATCGATGTTGATAAACTCGACCGCGAAATTATCAATGAACTGATGAAAGGCTTGGCTGAAGCCTGCAATTTTGCAAATATGAGCATCACCGGCGGTGAAATTGCCGAGCTCGGCAACCGTATCAACGGCTGGGGCGACCGCATGCACTTCAACTGGTGTTCCACTGCTATCGGTATCCTGCCGGATAATATGGAAAAACCAATCGATGGTTCCGGCGTTAAACCCGGTCAGGTCGTTATAGCACTGCGCAGCCGTGGTTTCCGCAGCAATGGCTATTCTCTCCTGCGCCGCACCATGCAGGCTGCTTTTGGAGATAACTGGCATGCAGAGCGCTACAACGATGAAAAAACATGGGGAGAGGCTTTACTTACTCCCTCACTCATTTACTGTCCGCTTATCAGCAAAATTATCGCCAATAACATTATCCCACAGGGTGCGGCACATATCACCGGCGGCGGTATTGCCGACAATTTCCGCAGGGTATTGAAAACTACAAACTACGGTGCAGTGCTTAATAATCTTCACGAACCCTTGGAGGTTATGCAGCGCGTCATTGAAGTTGGCAACATCGCTCCTGAAGATGCTTATCTTTATTGGAATATGGGCAACGGTATGTTGCTGATAGTTGAAGAAAATGAGGCAGATAAGGTCCTGGAATTAGCCGACTCCGGTGGATATCATGCCCGAAAGGCGGGTTATGTCACCCAAAGTTCCGAAATCCGTATCGAGTGCGGTGCCGTGCAATTGAAATACGACTACTAAACATAGAAAAGACTGCCTTGCAAGGCAGTCTTTTTTCTTAAATTATATTTATAAATTGAGGGTATCCTCTTTTTCTTCCAATTATGTATAACACCATTCAACGCTTTTTCAAGGAAGGGATTCGCGATTCCAAAGGAGAAAGCATCCGCTACAATGCGCAGCAGCAGCTGGGTATTAATACCGGCAAAGTAAAAACCGCTCAACTTTTTTCCGTCAATTATCCCTTGACCGAAGAACAGCTGCAGGATTTTTCTGAAGGCTGTATCAAAGACAAAATTACTGATGATGCTTTAGTCAATGCTTATTTCACACCTGCAAAATATGCCTGTGCCGTAGCAGTTGCCCAATTGCCCGGCGTTACCGACGACGAAGGAATCTCGGCACAAATGGCATTGGCCGACTTTTTTAATCTCGATTTGGATGTTAATACACAGCATATCTTCTCGCAGTATATTTACTTTTTTGAAAATAAACTGACAGAAGAACAGCTCAAAAATGTCACCAAACGAATTTTGGGTAATCCGCTCATTAATCATTTTTCATTTGCTTGGGTCGATGAGGAAAGCGAAAAAATTGATCTTCGATATTATGTTCCCGAAGTTAAGCTCACAATAGATAATACGGTAGAATATATCCAATTGGAAAACCTGACTGATGAGGAACTGGTTCACCTGTCCAAAACCAAAGTATTGGCACTGAATCTGGAAGAGATGCAGGCCGTTCGCAATCATTATCTCGATCCGGAAATCAGAGAAAAACGCCACGAATTGGGTCTGCAGATGCAGCCTACCGACTGCGAACTCGAGGTTTTTGCACAGACCTGGTCTGAGCACTGCAAACACAAGGAATTCAATGCTATCATTCATTTCGATGATAAATCAAAAGGCGAAAAGAAAACCATCCGTTCTATTTTTAAAACTTACATAAAAGGAACTACCGATAAAGTAGCCGAAAGCCTCAAGGAAAATGGCAATGACTGGTTGGTAAAAGTATTTTCCGACAATGCAGGCGTGGTAAAAGCTACACATGATAAACTCTTTGTCTGGAAAGTAGAAACCCATAACTCTCCTTCTGCCCTCGATCCTTACGGCGGAGCCATCACCGGTATTCTCGGTAATAACCGCGACCCCCTTGGAACAGGTATTGGCGGAGCTAAACTGCTGTTTAATACCAATGTACTCTGTTTTGGATCACCTACCTACAGCAAACCGCTGCTTACAGGTCAGTTGCACCCCCGTCAGATTATGGACGGTGTTGTAGCAGGTATCGAGGCCGGCGGCAACAAATCGGGCGTTCCGACTGTCAACGGTGCTATTGTTTTTGATGACCGCTATAGCGGAAAACCATTGGTTTACTGCGGTACCGGCGGTATTCTGCCTTATGATTTCAAAGGAAAAAACAGCTGGGAAAAACCGATTGATGCGGGCGACCACATCATTATGGCCGGCGGTCGCGTCGGAAAAGACGGTATCCACGGTGCAACCTTCTCTTCTATCGAAATCGACGAGCATTCACCAATGTCTGCTGTTCAGATCGGTTCTCCGATTACACAGAAGAAAGTCTATGATTTTATGGTCATTGCTGCACAGCGCGGTTTGATCAAAACCAGTACCGACAACGGCGCGGGCGGACTTTCCTCTTCCATCGGTGAATTGGCGACCATCCCCGGAGGTGCCATTATAAATCTCGACAAAGTGCCATTGAAATATGCAGGTCTGCGCCCTTGGGAAATTTTTGTTTCCGAGTCGCAGGAGCGCATGTCATTGGTTATTGAAGAACAAAATCTGGAGGAAATCTTCGAATTGGCCAAACTGATGGAAGTAGAACTCTCCGATATTGGCGTATTCACCGATTCCGGATTTCTGGACATCCGTTATGATGATGAAAAAGTAGCCTACATTCAAATGCATTTCCTTCATGAGGGTGTTCCGCAAAAAATTATGTACGCCGAATGGGATACAGTTGTTTTGAATGAGCCGGAGCTGAAAGCTCAGACTGATTTCAGCGAGACCTTACTAAAACTGATGGGCAGCCTCAATATCTGCTCACGCGAACATATCATCCGCCAATACGATCATGAGGTAAAAGGCAAAACCATTGTGAAACCATTGATGGGTCCGCATGGCAAAGCACCTCAGGATGCAGGTGTCATGCGCTTCGGCTTTGATACTTACGAAGGTGTGGCAATTTCAAACGGTATTTTGCCGCGTTATGGCGATATCGATGCTTTTGAAATGTCGGCCGGCGCCTTTGACGAGGCTGTCCGTCAGATTATCTCGGTCGGTGGCCGCCTGCCAAACACTGAATCGGGCGACGGTATTTTCTGGTCGGTCAATGACAATTTCTGCGTGCCAGATTCTGTATTCGACGAAGTAGGCAATCCTGACGGCAAACAGAAACTGGCCAAATTGGTACAGATCTGCGAAGCCCTTTATGACATTGCCACCTATTTTGATATTCCGCTTACATCGGGCAAAGACTCGATGAAAAACGACTTCAAAGCCGACGGTAAGAAAATTTCGGTTCCGCCGACTATCCTCTACTCGATGACTGCCAAGCTCGACGATGTAAGAAAAACAATCACTTCAGAATTCAAAGCGGAAGGCGATCTTATTTATCAGTTGGGCGAAACCTATAATGAATTGGGTGCTTCCGAGTTCTATCAGTTATTGGGTCACTTGGGTGCCAATGTTCCCAAAGTACGGAAAGAAGCGGCTAAAGCACTTTATCTGAAAGTAATGGAAGCCAATAAAAATGGACTAATTGAATCGAGTCATGACCTTTCTGACGGCGGTTTGGCAGTAGCCTTGGCAGAATCTGCTTTCGGTGCTCAAATGGGTGCCAATATTCAGTTGGACAGTCTGCCTGGCGAATTGAGCAACGAAGCGCTCCTTTTCTCGGAATCACATTCCCGTTTTGCAATAACTGTCCGTCCTGAAAATAAAGTAGCTTTCGAAGCAATCTTTGGCGAACGTGCCAATCTGATCGGGCAGGTAACCGGCGGCAACAGTCTTACGATCAGCCGAAACGGTCAAAATCTGGTTCAGACCAAAGTAGAGGCATTGCAAAAAGCCTGGAGCGGCGGCTTGAGCTTTTAATAGTAGTACTTTGGTAGAGGGTAGAGTGTAGAGAGTACCTTCATCAATATGCGACTAACATAAGAACCCTATACTTTCTAAAAAGGGGGTACCCTCTACTAAGTACTAAGTACTCTCTTCTATTTACAATTCCAACAATCTAATTATATGGTAAAAGCAATAGTACTCACCGGATTCGGCATCAACTGCGAAGAAGAAACCGCAGCAGCCTATCGCATGGCGGGCGCAGCAGCCGACATTGTACATTTCAACGATGTGCTTATCAAAGGGCATTCAATTCACAATTACGATATACTGCACTTTCCGGGCGGCTTCTCATTCGGAGATGACCTTTCATCGGGCAAAGTAATGGCCAATAAAATCAGGTACAAAAAACTGCCCAACGGCCGTACCCTTTTGGATGAAATCAAAGATTTTATCAGCAACGGACATTATGTAATGGGTATCTGCAATGGGTTTCAGATGTTGGTACGTCTGGGGCTGCTGCCAAATACCAACCTTTATTATGAGCAGCAGGCGACATTGGCACACAATGACTCGGCAAAATATGAAGACCGTTGGGTATACTGTAAGGTGAACAACATGTCGGAAACGCCTTTCCTGAAAGATATGGATATTTTCCCTGTACCTGTGCGCCACGGAGAAGGCAAACTGGTTTTTGGAAATGATACCATGCGTCAGATTGTCAAAACCAAAGCATTGAACTGCCTGAGTTACTGCATGGCAGATGGCAGCCCTGCCTCCGAATATCCTTTCAATCCAAACGGTGCCGAACTCGACTGCGCCGGACTCTGCGACCCGACCGGTCAGGTTTTCGGTCTGATGCCGCATCCGGAGGCTTTTTTGAGCTTGTACAATCACCCGAATTGGGGACAGCTGAAACGCAAAAATCCTTCAATTTCTGAAGAGGGCATGGGTCTGAAAATTTTCAGAAACATTGTGACTCATATTGCAGAGCTGAAAGGAATAGAAGTTTAACCGTTTCAAATTCTCACCACTTAAAATATACACACATGAAAACCAAATTTTTATTTTTCCTCCTTTCCCTAATTTTAATCGGAACCGTCAACAGTGCTGCTGCTCAAGCCAAACTTGAGATCAGTTTTCAGGCACTGAACACAATTGAAGGTTATGATCACCTTTCCCGTATGCATGTTTTTATTGATGGAAAGGAAGTCGCCAAAAGTCCGGAAATGATTCAGTCTAAAAAGAACAAGGTTAGCTTAAGTGTAATACCGGGAGAACATGATGTAAGATGTATCCTTTGGGCAGAATACAAAGAGGAAGGCTGGATGGAGCGTACTTTGGAAAACGATTTCAGCTTTGATTGGATTTTTGAAAAAACCATGAAATTGAAAAAAGGCAAAAACAAACTGAACATTGTTTTTGATATTAAAGATAACAGTGTGAAAGAAAAGTAATACTGCATTTATATGCAGTTGAAATTAATACAATTGTTTACAACATAATATTTAACATTAAGTATAATATGAATCTTGTTCCAATCCGCCGCGCACTGCTCAGTGTATCCGACAAAGCCGGAATTCAGGAGCTTGCAGAGGCATTGCAGGCTATCAGCTGTGAAATCATTTCGACCGGAGGTACCCGCAAACAACTGGATAATGCCGGCATTGAGACCACCGAAATCTCCACAGTAACCGGTAATCCCGAAGCTTTCGGCGGCCGCATGAAAACCATCTCCTTCAATATCGAATCGGCTATCCTGTTCGATCGCGACCGCGATGCGGAAGAAGCAAAGGCATTGAACATTTCACCAATCGATTTGGTTGTCTGCAATCTTTATCCTTTCAAAAAGGTAATGGAACAGGGCTCAGATTTTGAAACATTGATTGAAAATATCGACATCGGCGGTCCAACAATGGTGCGTGCTGCTGCCAAAAACTTCAAACATGTGGCTGTAGTTGTCGATCCTGCTGATTATACAGAACTCATCGCTGAACTGAAGGCCAATAACGGTGCACTCAGTTATGCTTTCCGTCAGCGCCTCATGGCCAAAGCCTTCAATCACACTGCCGATTATGACGCAATGATTGCCGTGGCGATGGACAAAGAATTGGGCAAACAGTCGCTTCGCCTCAGCTTCGACAATGGATTGGGACTGCGCTACGGAGAAAACAGTCATCAGAAAGCTGTATTTTATCGTGAAACAGGCGATAAACACACGCTTGCAGACATGAGAGTATTGCATGGCAAGGAATTGTCATTCAACAATATCCTCGATATTCACGGAGCGCTGGAAGCCATCAAAGGCAGTACAGGCGTTGCCTGCTCTGTTGTAAAACACAACAATCCCTGCGGATTGGCCGAGGGCAAAGATCAGCGCCAAGTGCTTGAATTGGCTTGGGATGCCGATCCTATCTCTGCTTTTGGTTCTATTATCGCTTTCAATACCACACTGACACTCGATACGGTCAAATTCTTCGAATTGGACAATGCCGATAAATCACTGCGCAAATTTGTGGAAGTGGTTATTGCCCCAAAAATTGAAGCAGATGCTTTGGAATACCTGCAACTGCATAAAAATCTTCGTGTTATCGAATTGGATGTCAATGACTTGAAATTCAACCATGATTACCGCTATCTGAACGGCACTTTGCTGACTCAGGATACCGACGATATTCTATTTGATAAAATGGATTCTGCAACCGATATTCAATTTGACAGCACAGGCGAGCAGGATCTCGTAGAATTTGGCTTGCGCGCCATCCGTAGTATTAAATCAAATACTATCGTAATTGTACGCCGTAAAGATGGCTGTCTGCAAATGCTGGGTATGGGTGCAGGTCAACCCAACCGCCTTATTGCCACTAAACTGGCAATTGAAAAATGCAAAGAAAATCTCAATCGCGAACTTGGTGCTCAGGCTATTTCAGCCGATGCCTTTATCAGTCGCGAATTGGGCGCTGCTGTCCTTATTTCAGATGCTTTCTTCCCTTTTGAAGACAATGTGGAACTGGCTGCTGCCGAGGGAATCCGTAAAATTGTTCAGCCCGGCGGTTCTATCCGCGATAAGCAGGTAGTTGAAACCTGTAATAATTTGGGGGTTGCTATGCTGATGACGGGTATAAGACATTTTAAACATTAAAATTGGTAGCAGGTAGCATGTATCAGGAATCAAGACAATAACTGATGCTAACTGCTTATTTCAAATGTTATTTTTTGTTTCGTAATTTTGTTTCACTCACAAATAATCTGGGATAGTTCGTACCTGCTACTTGATACCTGCTACCTGATACAATTTCAAAATATGAACTGCATTACAAAATTAGAAACCAACAGTCCGAAACTGACTTTTCTGCACCGCGGCAAAGTGCGCGACAGCCTGCGCGTGGACGATAACACACGCCTTATTGTCGTATCAGACAGAATTTCGGCTTTCAATAAAAAAATCAAAACGCCAATTCCCAATAAAGGGGCTGTGCTCAACGGCATTGCAGGATTTTGGTTTGAACAGACAGCACACATCATTCCCAACCATGTTATCCGCATTATCGATCCGAATCTGATGCTGGTAAAAGAGGCAACTCCTCTCAAAGTGGAAATGGTCGTCCGCGGCTACCTCACAGGCTCTATGTGGCGCGGTTATGAGGAAGGGCAACGCAATTTCAGCGGAACTGTTGTTCCTGATGGATTGAAGAAAAATCAGAAATTTGATGCGCCGGTGCTGACGCCAACCACCAAAGATGATGATGATACAGAAATCTCTCCTGAGGAAATTATCCGCACAGGTTTGGTCAGTGCTGAGATCTGGGAACAGATGAAAGCTGCAACCCTGGCGATTTTTCGCTTTGGCAGCGAATACCTGGCATCGAAAGGTATTGTATTGGTGGACACCAAATACGAATTCGGACTGATTGACGGTAAACTGATTCTAATTGATGAAATCCACACACCTGACTCTTCGCGCTTTTGGAGAAAGTCGGACTATGAGGCAAATCCCGATTCTGCCGAGCAGATTGACAAAGAATTTGTGCGTCAGTGGATGCTCGCCAACAAAATTGACGGTGAGGTGCCATTGGTACTCGCTCCGGAAGTAGTTGCAGAAACTACCCGCCGCTACGAGGAAATTTATGAAATGGTGACCGGCAAAAAATTGTTGGTTCCTGCTACCGAACTTCAAACCCGCATCAGAGAAAACCTAGGTAAAGAAGGACTTTTGGCTGTTGAAGATCTGTTATCAATTTGAGGATTTGAAAATTTGAGAATTTGAAAATTGTTTAAAATAATTATGTAATTAATTGTTTTTAAACAACTTATCAATTAATCCATGTATTTTAATTAAATATAACTTCAATCTAAAAGAATAATACAATTTCATCATTGATCTGCTTTCTTTTTTGAAAAGAACATAATTTAAAAATAGGCTTTGAATTTTGAACATAAAGTCCCACAGTAGGCATTTTCAAATTTTCAAATCCTCAAATCCTCAAATTATTTAATATGTATAAGGCCGTTTCACCTCTCGATGGGCGCTATGCCTCAAGAATGACCAAACACGGAGATTATTTTTCGGAATATGCCCTCATGTATTACCGTTGTAAAATGGAATTATTGTACATTCTGGCACTGGATGAAACCAAATTGTTCGCTCCGCTGAATGATCAGGAAAAAGCCAATATCCATGACTGTATTAATAATTTCACGGATACAGATTACAAACGCATCAAGGCCATTGAAGATGTGACCAAGCATGATGTGAAAGCCTGTGAAATGTTTCTGCGTGAGCGTACAGGACTGCGCGATGTGAATCTGATTCACTTTGCATTGACTTCGGAAGATGCCAACAATCTGGCTTACAGTTTTATGCTTCAGGGATATTTGGAACAGGTGCAGTTGCCGCAGGTTCGTCAGGTACTCGAAAAATTGATGGAATTGGCTGAAAAGTGGAAAAACAGTCCCTTCCCCTGCCGTACGCACGGACAAAAAGCCTCGCCAAGTACTGCAGGTAAAGAAATTGCAGTCTATATCAACCGCATTGCAAGGGTTTACAAAGACCTGAAAAATTATAAATTTTATGGAAAATTAGGTGGCGCTGTCGGCAACTATTCCGCTATGCTTGCTGCTTTTCCAAATTTTGACTGGTTGACATTCTGCCACAACTTTATGTTGAAACAGAATATTGAACCGAATATTGCTACCACGCAGATTGAAGATCATGACAGCTGGGCAGGTTATTTCGACCTCACCCGCCGACTGAATAATATCGTGATGGACTTGGATGTGGATTGCTGGCTCTATATTTCTTACGAACTTTTTTCGGAGAAAAGCAATGCCAATGAAGTAGGTTCATCTACAATGCCACACAAAGTTAACCCAATCAATTTCGAAAACAGTGAAGGGAATCTGATGCTCTCGAACGGTATGCTGACTGTCATGTCGGACAAACTTTGCCGCTCCCGCATGCAGCGCGACCTAAGCGATTCGACTGTACAACGCAATATGGGTGTGGCTTTGGGTCATGCCTATCTGGCAATTGGCGAAACATTGAGAGGTTTGGAAAAATTGCAGCTGAATGAAGGCAACTGTATTGCAGA
>CAINVS010000338.1 GCA_903854205.1 uncultured Bacteroidota bacterium
AGATGAAGAAAGGGATATACATGTTTCAAATCAGAGTATAGCCTCAAATCTGGGCAATAAAACCTTGGCAGAAAAGGCACTAGCCGATACAGAAAAAGAACTTTTTACTTATTTCAATAATACGGAATGGTTTGCTAATTGGAAGAATAATTCAGAACTCTTTTTGGCCTCAATTGAAAAATTCTCTATCGAATGGGAGATTAACGATAAAAAACTGAATGAAACTAAACAGGAAAAGGAAAAATTAGGGCTCCTAATTGATCAATTGCAACAGCAATTGGTTAAATATAATAATGATTTAAACAATAAACAACTGCTTTCAGCCGAAAAATCTAAAGAACTGGAACAGTTAATAATCAGTAGAAATGCCATTTTTAATGGGGAAGACATCAAAATTGTTGAAAACAGATTGTCATCTGATTTAGAAACAGCTAAAGTTCAATCAGAAGAAAAAAGCAGCAAACTGAATGAAATAGAACAACAGTTCATTCAGATCAAAACTCAAAAAACAGCCACAGAAAATACAATAACCTATTTTAATAATACCAGGATTGAGAATAAAAATCAGCTCGAAAATTGGCTAAAAGCTTATAATGAGCAACAGAATTCAGCAATGAATTCAGAAGAATTGGATACTTTATTAAATTACAGCCATGAATGGATAGAAAAAGAGCGTTCAGAACTAAAGGCTTTGAATGATAAGCTAAGCAGCATCAATACACTCTTTGAAGAAAGATCCACAAAACTGAAGGAGCACAAGGCAAAGGCTTTATCTCAAAGAGCTTTTTTTGAACTCGTTCCACTGATTGAGACCCTGACAAATGATAAAAAATTATTGGAAAACCGTAAACAGGAGAATAACTATTTAATTAGAACTCAGGAAGAAAATCTGATAAAACTGGGCAGTCTGTTAATTGAAATAGAGAAACAGGAAAAAGTAGAAGATAATTGGCATAAACTCTATAATATCATTGGTTCTTCAGACGGAAAAAAATTCAGAGAAATTGCTCAGCAATATACATTGGATGTGCTTTTGGGCTATGCCAATACACATCTGTATACACTTTCCAAGCGGTTTAGAATCCAAAGAATTAAGGATTCTTTGGGCTTACAGGTAGTAGATTTGGATATGGGCGATGACATCCGAACCGTATATTCACTATCCGGTGGAGAGTCCTTCCTCGTTTCACTTTCATTGGCTTTAGGCCTCTCCTCACTTTCTTCAAGCAGAGTTAAAGTTGAATCGCTATTTATTGACGAGGGTTTTGGTTCCTTAGACCTTGTAACACTGAATATAGTTATGGATTCTTTGGAAAGACTGCACAATATGGGCCGTAAAGTCTGCGTCATATCACATGTTCAGGAAATGACAGAGCGCATTCCCACTCAGATAAAGGTGAATAAGCTCTCTAATGGAAAAAGTACTGTGGAGCTAATTGGGTAATTTGGGCATTAAAAATTTTCATATTTCTATGACACATCATTTAACTGATTCCGAAAGCGGAAAAGTATTTAATATCAGCCTTTCGGGAAATAAAGTAATTACAGAATCTGGAAAACCCGGCAAATCAAAGGAAACAGAAAAAGAATTTGCCAATGAAAAAGAAGCTGCCATTTTTTTCGAAAAGAAAGAATGGGAAATGCTCAAAAAAGGCTTTGTTTTTAATAATCCGCAGGCAGTTCCCGGAGAGCCAATGCTGCATTATTTCATGGGCAGCGGTTATACCGGCTGTCTATCTATAGTGAATATTGGAGATTGCTTTGCCGTATATGAACTGACCGGTGATAAAAATAGCTACAAATTTGATTGCCTCCGTTTCATAGATACTAATGGCAAGCTGATCAAAAGAATTGAACTGCCAAAAGTATTTCCCTGGGCAATGCTTTGGCACAAGGAAAAGAATTTATTGTTTATTGATTTGGATCATTTTATTTACAGCTATAATATTGAAAATAATACTTTTACAAAACTGACAGAAACCTTTGTTCAGCCCGGAAGTTTTATTTCAATAACAGAAAATAGAATAGCTTATGGTGCTGATCCTAATATTTATGTACTCGATCTGAATAGCAATAAAATTCTTTTTGAACAGAAAGTGCAGTCTGAATTATATTCGGGACATTCCACACAATTTCAAGGAGGGATCTCTAAAAACGGTAAAAAACTGGCTGGTTGCACACATTCAGGAGTTATAAATATTCATGATATTGATTCAGGAAATACTGAAATATTAAATGGCAATTTCCAAATGGTTGAAGCTATTGAATTTATAGATAATGATAGCGTTTTAATGCTGAAAGAAAAATATGGCAGTTGGGGTTTGAGGTATTTTAATATTGAAACAAAGGAGGAAATTATTTTTCCTGGATTAAAAATCCCCGGATATGATACATTAGTACATCATTTTGCAATAAATAGTGATGCGACTAAATTGGTTGCTGTTCAGCATAAAAAGGCCTATCTTTTTGATTTAACTACAAAACAATTATTGCATAGTTTTAATCTTTCACATACTGTAAAATCAGCAAAACCTGCATTTGGAAAGGGTTGCATAGGATTTAGGACCGATTATGGCTGTTTTAGTGTTTATAAAATATAG
>CAINVS010000339.1 GCA_903854205.1 uncultured Bacteroidota bacterium
CCCCCAGCGCAACTGATGTTATCGCCTCCTACAATGTTCTTGCTGGACAATGTGCAGAAACAACCCAGCAAATAGTTAGCCTACAAAAGTGGCTAAATGAGCAAGTAGGTATTAAATGAACCAACATTCTCAACGTATGACATTGATTGCAACTGTGTCTTTGGCAATTATTTTAATGGCTATGGTGGCAGTTATGCTTATTGGCTTATTTCACGACAAAGTAAACAACGACAAAGTATTTGAAATGCTTTCGCCAGCGTTTCAGACCATTGTCGGTGGATTTATAGGTTTAATTACAGGCATCAAAATAGGTCAAGCAGATGAGTGAAGGTAATTTTAAAAAGTGTTTAGATTTAGTATTAAAGGCTGAAGGTGGGTGGGTAAATCACAAAGACGACCCAGGCGGTGAAACGAATTTAGGCGTTACTAAGCGTGTTTGGGAGGAATATGTAGGTCATCCTGTGACTACAATGAAAAACCTTACACCAGAGCTTGTAGCACCTTTGTACGAACAAAAATATTGGAGGCCTTGTTATGGAGAAGTATTACCTCGGGGACTCGACTTTGTTACATTTTCAATGGGAGTTAACGCAGGGCCAGGTAGAAGCGTTAAATTGCTTCAATCAGCTATTGGATGTGTACCTGACGGAGTTATTGGCCCTAGAACAAGAGAACTTATTTCCGACAGTAATTGTGCAGCTATTATCGCTAAATTCTCAGAGTCACGCAGGCAATACTATCGTTCATTAAAAACATTCCCTATATTTGGCAAGGGCTGGCTTAACCGTGTTGACCACGAAGAAACCGAAGCCCTCCAAATGGCTAAAAACGAGTAAGTCCTACATAGGCAATAGCGCCTAAAGCTACTAATACCCCACAAACCGCCCAAAACGAACTATATTCGCTTTGTAAAGGCATCTCTATAGCCGTGGCATAACTAGCGTCTTTAAACGCCTCTGAAGCTGTTTTATAGCTTTTGCCAACTTGTCCAAATGACCTTGTACTCATTTATTTCCCTTTTTTTCTGTTTTTTGTTGTTTTATGTATTTACGCAAAATACTTAGTATTCCTTCTTCTACCAAAATACCAAGCCCCTCTTTATCAAAATGCACTAATGCGTCTGCTGACCCATCTTCATACTCTTTAACTATTTTAATTTCAATGTTCACACTAAGTCCTCTAATTTAATTCCTTTATCTTTCAATGCTTTAAACACTTTTTTTAATGCTCTTTCTATAATTTCTATAACGGCTTGATGGCTAATTCCTTCAATTCTGGCTATTTCACGCAATGTCATTGGTTCTCTCATCGCAACTCCTAAAATAATTGCATTTGGTCTTTTATTTTTAACGACACAAGGTAATTTTTTAAGTCTTTGTCGTCTTCAAAGAATATTTTAGTGAATAATTGTTTAGAAGGCATACGAACTGTGTAATCTTCAAAACAACCATACCTGACAAAGTATGCAAAGGCCCTACAAGCCATTTCATCTTCCTCGCACCTGTATTTGTAGTTACATTTGTCGCAAGGACATTGTTCACGCATACATAGCCTCGTGAAATTTAGCTTTAAATTTGTCCCTATTAAGGCTGTAAACCAACTCAAAAACATCAATGTCGGTGTCGTGTATGTAAATTTCTTCTATTTGGTCTGGGTCGCCATGCACATCTAGGTATGTATCACCTAAACACATAGTTACCATAAATGTTGCTTTTTTCATAATTTCCCCTTATGTAAATAACAAGCATAGTTTGTTTTATATTGCAGGCAATGTCACTAATGACAAACCCTAATGTTGTGCAAAAACATCATTTTGTAAATTATGAGAAACAAAAGGCTGTATTTGGCAGTTGCTATCAATAGGGCAGAAAGCCGCAAAATTCCCTAATTACTGCATCCTACATTGGCGGCTTAACGCCCGAATAAGGTGAGGCAGCAGAACACTCCGTGATGTGTGTGGTTGGCAAGGGGATAGCCATCTGCCGCCTCGTAGTTTAGTTTAACCCAGTTTTAAGTTTGTATATTTTTAATAGGCTTAAAAACATTTCATAACCATCTCTAAGGTCTTGTTCTTTATGTTCGTATATGGCAACTTCGCCAGTCTCGCCATTAATATAGACATTGGCGCATCGTGCAGAAGGGGCTAGAACCTCTCTATACGCTGCAAGCTGAAGGGTATACTCTAACCAGGGTGTTAAGTCACCAGGGGATTTTTCCGTAGTCTTAAAGTCAATTACTACCCCACCAAAGTCATGGCGTGGCTTGCAATACAAATCGCATTTACCGCCATAGCCTTCTTGAGCGTTAACTAAAGACTGTTCTGGAATCCATAGCTGACTGCCAAAATGGGCTGTTACAGCCTTATCTACAGCAATGACATAGGAAGGTGACTCAGGTATAAATTCGTTGTTGTAATAAGACTCTATCCAATCGTGAATAGTAGTCCCCCTAGTCATGGCGTCTTGTGACTTTTTCTTTGCCAATTCCATAATTCTGGCAATGTAATCTTTTTCTTCTTCTTGCAAACCCCTTGGGTTTTCCATTGCGGCTTTAATAGCCTCACCTTGCAACCAGTTGTTTAGCCCATCCTTAGATAATTGACCATTAATGGTAGACACCGATGGTACTAATGTGCCTGGGTTTGCTTTGGCATCCCTAAGTGTTGTGTTTCTTTCTTTGCCGTTTTTACCAATAGTGGTATAGCGTGGTTCGCCTGTAACGGCATCGTACCAATGCTGACTCATGTTTTCCCCTTTTTGTGTAACAAATTACACATTTAGTTAAGTAAATCTAGTATAGCTTCTCTGTCTGTTGTATTTATGCAACAATCTGCACAAGTTCTGATGACATCTTTAATAACAGCAGCTAAGTCATTAACCTCAAATGCTATTAACTGCCTTTCTTCATCTACTCCAAATGGTTCTGTAGAAATCTTGGCCTTGTCGCCAATAACATCTCGTATATGACTTAGCATGGCTATCTCCTAGAAAGGTAAGTCGCTATCTTCTAGCGTGTTTTTAGGCAATTCGTCAGACCCAGCAGCTTTAAATCCCATAGGCTCTTTAACTTTCCCTACAGATACGCTAAAAAACTTTCCTGCTTTTGGCGATTCTTTTACCCAAGCGCTAAACCAATGCTCTTTGCCATTTAACATAATTGACCCAGTAAAATCAGGGTGAGTTTCTGTTGTTTTTCTAGTGTTTTTAAAAAGACTTCCTGAGCCTTCTTTCATTTCGTACGCCATGTTAAATTTCCTTTGCTTTTACTACTGGTTTAGGTGACGAAGCGGCATTACCGTCATCGTCTGCTTGCACTACTCCTACTACTGCTGCTAATGCGTATCTACGCATATAAGTTAAAGCTGACCCAGCGCCTTGTGGGTCTACTTTGCTAACTGGTACAGACATTTCTTGACTAATCCATTCGCCAGACTCATGCGTAAGAATGGTTACTAATGACATAGATTTGTCTAAGTCAGAATAGAGTCCAGGAAATTGAGATATAGCCAAACCATTAATACTAAGCAAGTCACGGCAACAATCCCACACAGACTCAAGGTCAGCGTAATTAGATTTGAAAAAAGGGTTTTTGCTGTCTTTTTTTGCATAGGTTAGTTTTCCCTGTACGATGCTTAGCGCTTTAGCTAAATTAGCAATAGATTCACTTTGTTGCATTTTTTTCCCTTTCAACAAATTCATCAATTTTTTTAATTTGTCCTAAAAGCTGGTTTTTTAAAATTAATGCTTTATTTGAACCACCTTCTTCGCCTTCATTCCAATCAAAAAAATCAGTAAATAATTCGTTAAATGTAACTTTTTCTTCACACATAACTTCATTTTCAGTAAACCAAAATTTGCAAGAAACGCCTTGCTCAAATAAATCCCAAGTAAATTGAGATTGGCTTTTAATGGTTGCATTTATGCTTTGATTAAAATATTTTTTTAAAACTTTAAATTCAGTTTCTAAATCTTCTAAAACATCTTCTGCAAGCCAACTAAAATCAATGTCGTGTTTTTTCATTTTGCACCCCCAAAAATTACGCCAAAGTCGTTGATTACATCACGCAGTAATGGGTTTACTTGACTATTGCGTGGTTTGCCACAAGCCTGGCGAATACAGTCAACTTGTTCTTGGCTTAATTCACCACCAAATTCCATGTCATCAAGTGCTGACTCTAAGAATTCTTCATGCTCAAGCATTAATTGGTTTAATTCACTCATCTAAATTCCCCTTAGATACATAGCAAAATTGCTATATCTACATGGTACATAAAAATAGCATTTGTGTCAAAGTATTTTATTTATGTTGTTTTTGTGCTATTATTTTAGAAATGGAAAAGTTAAAAATATCCGAATCGGCAATTATTGACCTCATGGGTGGTACTAATAAAGTTGCAAGGCTATGCAAAGTTGCATCATCAAATGTGTCAACTTGGCGTAAAGACGGCATACCTAGGCAACATTTGTTGTTTTTAGCCGCCAGAATTGAAAAAGAATCACATGGACTTGTAAGCCGTAAAGATTTGTTTCCAAACAACTTTTGGCTTATATGGCCTGAGATGTTGGAAAAAAGCAACAGTTTTGGTTTGCAAGATGAGGTAGATGAGGAGTAGAATTCATATCCCTTATGATGGCGGCTCTAACGACATCGTAGCGTCATAAGGTTGTAGCGTTACTAGAAGGGTAAGAGGCTGAAATAGCGCAATACAGGTGGCGAAGTTAGTGCCTGTGCCTCGCAAGACTGACGGGTGAGCGATTCCTCAATGGGATAACTTTGAAGGCAAACCTAGGTAGGCTAGGTTCGCTTAAACCTCTTGGGATTACCTATAAGTATCAATAAG
>CAINVS010000340.1 GCA_903854205.1 uncultured Bacteroidota bacterium
AAAAACTGGAGCACAACAATTAATGGTTTTAAATGCTGTTTGGTTTGAAAAAGATTTTGACTATACCAATATATCCAAAAATGATAAAAAACGGATTAAGAATTTATTAAAACAAACTGGATTATTGTGGAATAAGTGGAATTTTAAATTTTGATTCAATTAACGTATTACAATTTATAACACTGATAATAAAAAATTGATTACTATATGAGCATTAGATTTCAATGCAATTCCTCTGATTGCAAACAAAACGGAATGAAAATTAACCTAATTGAACTATGTCCAGAATGCAAATCCACATTACAACCAGACTTTTCAGAATTAAATAGTGAAATTGTAATCGGTATTCAAGAGCTACCAATTCATGTTTCTCAACCATTATTTGAGCTATATAAATCTACTTTGTATTTCAAAAGACTTCATTTGATTTCTGATGTTTTGCTCGGATGCTTTCGATTATATGGACATGCAATTATAAAAATAGCTGAGTCGGAAAATTTACTTAGTGATTCAATTGAACAATCTGTTGAATCACTATTGTATAAAGATAGTCATGGACTTTGGACTTCTACAATTTCCAAGTTATTACAAGACCTAGACAAAAATAATTCTGTAAATCTTTATCCTGAATTCGCTTCACTTTTCGGTGTATCTATTAAAAATGCAAAACAGTCTAAAATAAAACGAATGACTGTGAAAAATACAGTTATCGACAGTAAAGGAAAAAAACAATTGGTAGAAGTTGCCAATACACCTGTTGAATTACTGATTAATTTTCGTAACAAGTATGTTGGGCATGGAACTGTTTATTCTGAGGATGAGTGTAAACAAATCTTTGAGATATATGAACCTGTTTTAATTGCTTTTATTCATTCATTAAATCAATGTGGTAAGTTTGTTTTTACTAATTCAAAAAGTAAAGGCTCATTAATAGGTTATGATAAAGATTGTAGTGGATCAATTTTACTTTCATACAATAACCAAGAATATTATTTGGAATCACCTACGCAGTTGAAGGTTGAGCCAAGGCAATTTGATTTAGATTTAATCAAATCTTCTCAATCTGTTCAAGACGAATCAGACACAAAAATCATCGAAACATATCCTTATTTTATTGCTCACCCGTATAAACGTGCTTTGGAAGATCAAGACAGTTTTAAAAGGTTGCATTTGCTGAAAGAGACATTTTTGAACTATCTAAAATATATAGGACTACTAACAGCTTCTGAATATTTCAATAGTAATTTGAAAATTGGCGAAATTAATCGTGCATTCAAAAACTTTTTATACCGACCGCAGTTTGGTCATTGGAATGCATTTATGAGAAGTGCCATTCAAGCTTTAAATGATAATAAGCACAGCTGGTTTATTTCAGAACTTCCAGCTTACTATAATGAAATTGAAACAATTCCCTACTTAGAAAATGGAGAAACCTCTATTGGAAAATTAATCAATTTCAGAAATCATTATTTGGGACATGGAACTGTTCCTAACGAAAAGAATTCACAGGAACTTTGGAAAGAGTATTTTCAATTGCTTAAGGAGCTATTGATAAAAATGGACTTCTGTAAAAATTACACTATTGTAAGCAGTGATAAGACCATTTCCTGGAGATTGATGGGGAATGAAATAACACAGGTAAATCTAAGTGGGAGGTTGAATTTTGATTTAGCTCCTGGAGAAGTAGTTGTATTAAATCATGAAAATAAAAAATTGAATATAGTTCCATTCTTTATACTTCCAGGAACAGCTTTTACCGAAGATGTTAGAACTAAAGCAAAGTTGATGATCTATGAGCAAAACACAGGTAGTCGAATTGTCTTTTTTAGTCCTGAAAGTGTACATGGAGAAACCAATAATGAAAAGGTACTGGAGCAATTAAATCTCATGATTCGTGAAAAGGAAAAGCAGGAGCCGTTGAGCCTTAAAGATTTGGATGAGAATATTTGGAAAAGCATATTGAAAGAAAACAATGACGCAACTTTACAATCTTTGTTGTCAGAAAAAAAAGTGATTAATGGAATTTATCAGGAAAGACAGGATGCTGAAATAGCTCTGCGTTCGTGGGTTGGAGCCCGTGCTGGATTATTTTTCTTATCTGCAGAGGCTGGTAGTGGAAAAACCAACCTGCTTGTAGAAATGAGTAGACAATATGCCGATCGTGGAATTGATACAATATTGCTGAGGGGAAATCGATTCAGGACGCCTGATATCTGGGAGGAACTTTGTTATCGCCTGAATTTAACGAAAGATAGCAATTTGGAAGAAGTATCTTTCTTAAAATATGAGCAGGAAAACCCGTTAATGATTTTAATTGATGGAGCCAATGAAAATGCAAACTCAAAAGCATTGTTTGAATCTATAATTAATTTTTTAGAACAACATAAAGGCGGACACATAAAAATAGTTCTAAGTTGGCGTGTAAATACAAAGAGTGAATTGCCTTTAGCAGATGAAAAGTATGAATCTATTGTCTATAGTGATTCTGCCGACAAGAATCGAGAAGATAATTTGATAGCAAGATCTTGTTATTGGCTGAAGCCATTAAACAAAGTTGAGGTGGAAGGAGCTTGGAATAAATATGTAAATGACAAACAGGATAAAATTAGAAGAAAGCCGAATTTTTCTTATGAGGAACTGACTTATCATGATCGATCTCTGAGTGACCAATTGGATAATCCACTTTTATTAAGATTGTTTCTCGAATTGAATAACGGCAAAGGATTACCTAAAAGTAGAGGGGGATTTATTAGCATCTGGACATTGTATCATGAAAAATTAATTTCACAATAACCAAATGACAAACAATCATCTTCTATTACATCGACTTGCAGAACTCATGCTAAAACATGAGCAACATGTGTTGCCGGTTGATTTGTTATTTGATGATGAACAGATAGGTGATTTTGTAAAAAGTATTCAGATTGATTCACCTTATCAGCAGATGTTGGTGGAAGGCGTTCTGACGGAATCTGTAAAAGAAGAAAATTTATTCGTGAGTTTTACTGTGGAGGGTTATTTTCATTATGTGTTGGGTGAGGTTATAGAATCGCAAGCAGAAGGAAAGGGATTCGATTTTATGATTGAAATACTTGATGGTAATCGGTTAAAGGGCATTATAGAAGGTGTAGAAGATTACCTAAAAAGAGTTGTTGAGAAAGGCAATTTTTCTAGGTTGTTCTTTTTGATTGACCAAAATGGTTATTCGGAATTGTGTAGAGTTCCGCTAGCTTATTCTTTTTTACAAATTAAGGGCTATCCCAAAACGGAGGAGGAATTTGAGATAGCTTATCTCTTACAAGCTAATTTAGTGTTGGATGGTCTTTTAGCTGATGCTACAAATAACGATATCGACTTACTTAAAATGGCCGTCGACTACCTAAAAATATTGCAGAAACACATCGTTTTAAAAGCCGTATATAAATGTCTTAACCATAGAATCCGACCTGAAAATCAGCAGAAGACGGGTTTATATATTTCCTCTATTGAGTATATTTCTGGAAAAGAAAAGATTGAAAAACTTGCTGCATTATCGGGCATGTTAACTGGTTTCGAAGAAAGTGAGAAGCTAATAGATTTATATTATATTTTGGGAAAACAATTTGAAGTAGTTGTAGACTACAATAATGCAATAACAAAATATGAGAAGTCGCTATCCTTAAGTTTAAAGATTAACGGAGAGCGACATCATTATACAGCACGTGTTTACAGCAGGTTGGGATTTATTTGGCAAGAAAAGGGGGAATATGATAAAGCTATTGAATACTATGAAAAGTCGCTATTGATTCGTACAGAAATATACGGAGAGCAGCACTCTGAAACTGGAGAATCAATAAATGGTTTAGGGGTAGTATGGTCTGCAATGGGGGAATATGATAAAGCCATTGAATACTATGAAAAGGCACTTGAAATAAACCTAAAAATACAAGGGCGACAGCATGAAGACACTGCCGTATGTTTTAATAATCTAGGTTCGACTTGGAAAGTAAAGGGAGAATTTGATAAAGCTATTGAATTTTGCGAAAAGGCGCTAGTGATTCGTTTAAAAATACTTGGGGAGCAACACTCAGAAACGGCATCTTCTTATTTTTGGCTTGGTACTGTCTGGGAGTCAAATAGCAAATTTAATAAGGCAATAGAATACTATGAAAAATCATTATCGATATGTTTAAATGTTTTTGGAGATCTTCACACTGATACTGCAAGCTCCTATAACAGGTTAGGTTCTGTTTGGAGTACAACTGGTGAATATGATAAAGCAATAGTTTATTACGAAAAGGCACTGATGATTGTTTCAGAAATATACGGAGAAAAACACCATTATGTAGGAAAAACTTATAGTGATTTAGGAGCAGTTTTGTGTAGAAAGGGCGATTACGAAAAGGCTATAGAACATTATGAGAAAGCTTTAGCAATTGTTTTGAAAATAGATGGGGCAAAACATACCATTGCAGGTCATTCTTTTAATGGTTTAGGAGTAGTCTGGGAGATAAAGGGAGAATATGACAAGGCGATAGAATACTACGAGAAATCATACAATATTGCAATAAAACTACACGGCTATCAACATCCTGATGTTGCCCAATCTTGCATTAATCTTGGTAGAGCATG